>CAXRKA010000157.1:0-6532 GCA_964231155.1 Alphaproteobacteria bacterium
CGCTTGGCTACACCCCAATAAGGTCTTGAACGATAGATATAGAAAAGACCGAAGGGTTTTTCAAGCACGGAATGCACAAAAGTGTTATTTTTTTTGGCGACGTGTTTGATTGAACTCACGAAACTTGAAATTATCCAAATAATTTCGTGGCTTGAGCTTTCTTTCGCGCTCTTCTTCCAAATCATAGGTCAGCCCCTTTGCTTCGGCAAAGTCAATGGCCTGATCCATGGTATCAAAGACAATACGGATCTGATTGGACGTATCTTGTGATGAAATCCATCCCATGAGTGCCTCAGGGATGCGTGCAGATGTAATATTATACTCTAAAAGCCAGCGACCAAGTTTGCCTCGCCCAGATTGTGAGGCGGTCTTCGTTGTTGGAAAAATGCGTACGGACGGTTCTCGTGCCATGTGCACAATGTACCCGTAATCTTTAAAAAAAACATTAAATCAAATGGAATTTATTGCGCCCAGTAGACTGTGTCGCCAACATGAATGCCAAGCTCATCGGATAAGCCGCCCCTGATCTCAAGGACAGTATTGACCTTTTGCCCTGATGATATCTGGGTTGTTTCTTCTGGAATGGCATTTTTATGAATTTTCACAATACGGCCCTCCGCATCAATAAAGATGATGTCCAAGAATACATAGGTATTCTTCATCCAGAATGAGACAATTTGTGAAACATCAAAAGGAAACAGCATTCCATAGTCTTTGGGAATGCTTTCTCTAAACATCAATCCACGCGCACGCGCTTCAGGCGTGACAGCAATTTCACCGTTAAACGCGGCAATTGTATCACCATCCACTTCCAGCACTTTGATTTGTGCAGGAACAAGTCCATTATCCGGTGTTTGGGTTGATGTATCTTGCGGCAGACACGCCACGACAAAGGCATAAATACTTATGACCAGAAGCACATTGAGAGATTGTTTTAAACCAAACTGGAGCATTGCTCTCGTGTTTATTCTCTTCTTATTGTCTTTCCTACTCTGCATGTTTATAGAGTTTGGCATATACGCCATTTTCCATAGTTAGCAGCTCTTGGTGAGTACCATGTTCTACAATCGCACCTTTGTCAAGCACATAAATCAAATCTGCGTCAACAATAGTAGATAAGCGGTGTGCCACGACCAATGTTGTGCGTCCTTTTTGTAGATATTTGAGCGCTTCAGTCACTTGTCGTTCGGATTCGTTATCAAGGGCTGATGTGGCCTCATCCAACAACAAGATCGGTGCGTTACGTAGAATGGTTCTGGCAATGGCGATGCGTTGCTTCTGACCACCTGATAATCGTACGCCCTGCTCACCCAATCGTGTATCATATCCCTTATCAAACTCTTCGATGAAATCATGAGCCATAGCTTGCTTTGCAGCTTCAATGACTTCGTCATCACTGGCGCCTTCTTGGCCATACAAAATGTTTTCTTTGACAGACTCATCAAAGATGGCCGGGTTTTGTGATACAAGCCCAATATTCTCTCTCAGTGAATCCAATGTCAGTGAACTGATGTCTGTGCCATCAATCAGGATTTGCCCAGAACCTTTGCCAATATCATAAAAGCGCGGGATCAAATTCATCAGCGTTGATTTACCTGAACCCGAAGCGCCCACAATGGCCACCTTCTTTCCAGGCTCAACTGTAAAAGAGACATTCTTTAATGCGACAGTTCCATCTGGGTAGCTAAAGGACACATCCTTAAAAGCAATATTAGGGGCTTTGAATTGTTCTTCTTTTGTCCCACTTGGTGTTGCGTCACGTTTTGGATCTGCGTAAAGGATTTCAAACACACGCTCAGACGCCGCCAAACCTGTTTGTACAGAGTTATTTAACTTGGCAAGCTTCTTCATGGGCTCATAGGCCATAATAAAGGCTGTAATAAATGAAAAGAACGCACCTGGCGTATTATTGCCTTGGATGACTTGATATCCCCCATAGAGGATAATGGATACCACAGCGATGGCTGTGAGGGTTTCAGAGATCGGCTTGGATAAAGCGGCAATACGGATAATTTTGTAATTGTACTTATAAAGACGATGAATAATCTTACCCGCACGTTCTTGCTCAAACTGTTCTTTAACATTGGCTTTGACGTGACGGATGCCTTGGAAGATTTGGTTCAAAAAGGAAGAAAAATCAGCCAATTCAGATTGTGTATTGCCAGAGATATGGCGAATTTTACGGCCTATTTTATCGAAAACAAAAGCCGCCGCTGGGAACACTGTAAATGCCAAAACAGAGAGTTTCCAATCACGATAAAACATCACACCGATCAAAAATGCCAACGTCAGTCCTGCACGAATAAATCCTGTTAGCCCTTCTGCGACTGCAATGCGCATCAAGCCTACATCAGATGTCATACGTGAAATGAGCTCTCCACTGGGATGCTTATGAAAGAAGATTAAGTTCCGTGTGATAATACGGCGAAACAAACGGCGCTGAACCTCAGCCAGAATAGATTGGCCAACCTTAGCCATGATAGTGCTTTCACCCCACGTGCAAGTACCACGTATAACAAAAGCAAAGAACACTGTAAAGGCCAATGGTACCAACATAGCTTGGTCTTTATTGACAAAAATATCATTGATCACAGGCTCCATAAGGAAAGCTTGCGCCGCGGTCATTGATGCACCGATGCTCATAAGCAAAACGGCACCAAGAACATACCAAATATAATGCCCTAAATAGTCATTATAGATGATCTTGATCAGCGACCAGCTGCTTTGTGATGGAATGTTTTTGTTATCAGTTGCCATGCTCTGTCATGTTTATCAAATAAAACGTGACGATAGAATAGAGAATTTAGTAATTTTGTATAGCAAAGATTATAATTTGCAGATTATGAGCCTTGAGAATTGATCACAGTGCCACGGAGATACCCCTTGAACTCTTCAGCAGATACGGGCTTAGAATAGAAGTATCCTTGTAACTCATCACATTTCTCAACGCGCAAGAAATCAACATGGCCTTGTGTTTCAACACCTTCTGCAATCACTTTCATACCCAAAGAGTGACCCATCTGAATAATAGAGCGGACAATGGCCGCATCATCTGGGTCATTGGTCACATCCATAACGAAAGAACGATCGATCTTCAGCTTATCAACCGGGAAGCGCTTCAAATATGCCAAAGACGAATATCCAGTTCCAAAATCATCAATCGCCAAATCACAGCCAATATCTTTCAAGCCATTCAAAATACGAATGGTTTCGTTGACATCTTCCATGACCACACTCTCAGTCACCTCAAGCTCAAGGTATTGTGGCTCTAGGCTATGTTCTTTCAAAGCTTCACGCACACGTGCAATGATATCATCACGATAAAACTGTACACCAGAGAGGTTCACTGCAATCTGGAAATCAGGAAGATTAAAGTCACGGCACTCTTTACAAAAGCGAACCGACTCTTCAATCACCCATTTCCCGATAGGCACAATCAAACCGGACTGCTCTGCCAGAGGAATAAATTGATCTGGGCGCATGAAATCAACACCAGAACCATCCGATTTAGGGCGCTCCCAACGGATCAAAGCTTCAGCGCCTACAACATTTTGTGTTTGAGAGTCAAACTGCGGTTGATAAGCCAGCTTGAATTGCCCTTCGGTAATAGCCACACGCAGATCACGCACAATTTGAATACGTGACTGGACCACATCTTCATATTCTTGTGTATAAAGGCGATAAGTGCCCTTCTCTTCGGATTTGGTCTGTTCCAGTGCTGTTTCAGCCTTTTTCAAAAGATCTGTGGCGCGGTCTGAATGATCAGGATATTTCGATACACCTGCACTCATTTCTAGAAGATATTCGTTTTCTTGAATGATAAACGGCTTCTTATAGGCCTCAATCAAACCTTGCAGAACTTTTTCATACATTTGATTGTTGCTGATAATAATGGCCGCAAACTGATCTTCACCCAATCTCGAAATAATTGTTTTCGGTGGTAAAAACTTTTTCAATCGTGCCGCAATCATTTTTAAGGCCAAATCACCCGCATCATAACCAAGCGTGTCATTCACATCGCCAAAGTTATCTAAATCCATAGCCACAACATAAAGATTTATATTGCGCTTTTGATCTCTAATTTTCTTGATCAAAGACTGAAGTTTATGAACAAATAACAATCGGTTAGGAAGTCCAGTTAAAGTATCAAAATAAGCTAAGCGATACATGCTATCTTGTGCTCTCTTGCTGAGACGCGTCAAGTTATCAGCATTTTGCTGAATAAGAGCATTGGCAGATGAAATCACACTTCCTAACTCATCATCACGTTTGTAACGTGTTTGATATTTTTCAGGGTGTTTAGGGTCTTTGGTCGCCTTTTTTAGGTTATCACGCAAAACCAAGATCGGCTCAAGAAGCCACTTACCCAACACCAACATCAAAACGGTCGTGACAAAAGCCGTAAGCAGCACAAAAACTAAGGCTGTTTGTCCGATATAAGAGTTTACCTTAGTGCTGACCTCTTCAGTGTTAAGGCGGAGAGCGACGTGATACCCAATGCCTACATCATCTGGATTAAGAAGAATCTCATAACGATCTTTTTCTGTTAAAAACAAAGTCACATTGTCTTGACCACGATACTCATCACGGACTTTAAAGCTAGGTGACAAGACAGGTGGCTCACCATAAACCTCACTGGTGGCGTTTTGAGCAGACTCATAAAAAGCGACCCCCTCTATAACAGTGGTCCTCAAAAGGCTGGCTGCCGTCTCAGGTGATAAATACGTATAGAGCTCTAGGTTACTACGCCCTTGCTGTGTTGAACCGTTTTTACTGGTCTCAATAAAGGGTAACAAAGCACTTTTACCTTGCTCAACAATCCCCTCTATCACTTCATGTGTTCTATTCTGGGACGTGAAATATAGAATTCCACCTTGCACAACCAAAATTGTCACAAACACCGCCAAAATAATACGCCATGGCAGCTTACCCTTCAAAAAGTCCACAGAGGAATCGGAGTTTAAACGCTCCAGGAAACTGAGTTTCTGGGCAACATCAGAGGCAGCTAATTTAGCACCACTCTCTTTTGTACTTTCTGAACCTACCCCTGTATTTGACTCTGCTTTTTCATCAGAAGTGCCTTGATCAGCCTCAGGCACCGGATCTTCTGTAACAGCCTCCTCGGCCACAGGCGTTTCTTCAACAGCATCCGCTGTCGTGTCTTCAATATCGTTATTGTCTTCTGTACTCAATGGTCGATCCAGGTTATAATCAAATATGAAAAGATATGATTCAGTTGAACATAGATAAGTTTAACACTAGATTTAAAAAATACAAAAACGGTTAAAAAATGAACGCCCAAGCGTCTATAAACAATAAAGATAACACCGAACTGCTCCCTCAATATATTTCCTGGCTAAATACAATGGGCATTGAGTCTTTTTGCTCAGGCACGACACAGAATCATTTTACAACACTTTTAGAAACAGCAAACAAAACAAAGGCAGCTCTTCAAACCACGCCTCAAATAACTAAGGCGGACAAAAAGTCGAATGTGCACAACCTACACGCCCCTAACCTCGATCTTTTTAACATACCAGACAACACAACACTGGTTGAACAGATTAAAAATTATGATGGGCTTGATATTGTAAAAACAGCCACACATGCGCTTGCTGGTATATACAACTTACCTCAAGATGACATATCTGAACGCATCCTAGTTGTACAAACTATGCCCGACCGCCAAGAAGATCTTTCAGGTGATGCTTTCTCAGGGGAACTGTCTCAATTAGCCGAAAACATTCTTAAGTCCTGTGGGATTACAAATTATATGCGTTGTTATCTCTCGCCTTGGCGCACTCCAGGGCAACGCAGCTTAACAGCACAAGAACAGAAAGTTTGTGGAGATGCATTGAATGCTATTATGAAAATAGCACAGCCCAGGAAAGTCTTTGTTTTTGGCATCGATTCTGCAAAAATAATATTATCTCAACCCAACTTTAGGCAAAACAATATGGGAAATGAGTATGTTTTGCCTTCTCACACGGATTCTGAGGCTGAAATGGCGGTTTTTCCTTTATTTTCATTGGAATCTTTGATAAATAACAAGTCACTCAAGCGTAAAAGCTGGGGATATATTGTAAACTGGATGGAAAAGGGTCTATTACCCGCTACGGCTGATAATAAAAATACTGGATAACAGAACCGCAGCTTGACCCTAAAAATATTATGAACAAAAAAGTTACGTCATATAAACGTAATAGATTGCTGAGCTTCTCAGCTTTCTTGGTTTTCCTGTTTGCTTTTATCATCGCACCGTCTCAGGTTCATGTTGCATGTGCCTTAGAGGAAGACGCTGTACGCTGTACACCTCTTAATAAAACCAACCATGAGTCTGGTAAACAGGGCGACTACACACACCAAGAATTTGAAGAAACCTATATCCTCTCATCAGAAGATATAGAGCTTTATCGTGATATCTTCACCCTTCAAGAGGACGGAGCATGGGATAAAGCCGATGAGAAAATTTCATTGTTAACCGACGATATTCTCATGGGCTATGTCGATTATCAACGTTACATGCACCCCA
>CAXRKA010000158.1:0-7077 GCA_964231155.1 Alphaproteobacteria bacterium
GTAAAACCTATTTGGCTGTGGCCAAGGGTGTTCAAGCTCTAACCAGTGGAAAAGTGAAACGTCTGATCGTGACACGCCCAGCCGTGGAAGCTGGTGAGCAATTGGGTTTCTTGCCAGGAACACTAGAAGACAAGATTGATCCTTATCTACGCCCTGTTTATGATGCACTTTATGATATGTTGCCGAAAGAGCAGGTTATTCGGATGATGGCCCAAGGGCACATTGAAATAGCACCACTGGCCTTTATGCGTGGGCGTACATTGAATGATGCTTTTGTTATTCTTGATGAAGCTCAGAACACAACATCAATGCAGATGAAAATGTTCCTTACCCGCATGGGAGAAAACAGTGTGATGGTGGCTTGTGGAGATGCAACACAGACGGATTTGGGTGGTCGAGAGGTCTCTGGACTATCCGAAGCTATTGATCTTTTAGCGGATGATGATGATATTCGTGTTGTCCGATTCACGGCTGAAGATGTTATTCGCCATCCTATTGTGGCCAAAGTCATCAAGGCTTACGATAGAAAATACGGGGCCTAAGCTTATTTTATTTGACTCTTAAGGTGTAAATGCCTCAGAATATTAAAATAATTAGGTTATAATGAATATATGCCCGATAATTTAGAAACAACTGCATCCAGTGTGATCGAAAGTGAACCTCCTGATCCGGCACTGCATTCCATGAAACAAACCTCCACAATAGATCTTATTATTGATCAGCGCCATGAGGCTTGGTCACCGTTCTTAAGTGCTCTTGAGGTGGCTTTGGATCGTTTGGCCAATCAAACCGTTGATCGTATTCGCCCAACACATAAAGACTATGAAATTAGTCTTGTTTTGGAATGTGATGAAGCGATACAGCAACTCAATGCGCGTTATCGCTATAAAGATAAGCCAACCAATGTCTTATCTTTTCCACAGATTGAATTTTTCTCAGATATTGCGGCAATGCCTGAGCCAGTGCTCTTAGGCGATATTGTCATGTCATTTGAGACCATTGAGCGTGAAGCGCAAGAGCAGAACAAACCTATAGATCAACATGTGCGACACTTATTCGTGCATGGGCTTCTACACCTTTTGGGATATGATCATCAAACCCAGACAGAAGCTAAAGAAATGGAAGATTTAGAAATTGAAATTCTTAAAGCGTATGGTGACCCGTCACCCTATGAGCAAGATATGTAATACAAGGAGCAAAAAAGAAAATCATGTTTTCAGATGATGTCAACAATACAAACAATAACGGACACGATACATCCATAGACTTCACAGATATTCGTGTTGAAAATGGTGCAACAACTGATGAGCAAGAGAAGACCTTGATTCATAATGTTATGAATGTGGCGAAACTATCTGCAGAAGATGTGATGCTGCCACGTGCTGATATTGTGGCCATTGATGTTCAAAGTGATATGTCTGGTATTCTGTCACAGCTTGCAGAACGCCCATTAACACGTATCCCTGTTTATGAGGATAATTTGGACAATATCATTGGCTGCATTCATATGAAGGATTTGGTTGTGGCTATGGCACGCAAGCAAACAGGCAGCATTAAGCCATTGCTCAGAGAGGTGATTATTGTTTCTCCCAGTATGCATGTTTTGGATCTTCTTCTCGAGATGCGTGAAACCCAACGCCATCTGGCCATGGTGGTGGATGAGTTTGGTGGAATTGATGGTTTGATTACAATCTCTGATTTGATTGGAGCCATTGTTGGTGAAATTAAAGATGAGCACGACTCTGGTGAGGAGCCTCGTTTTATTGAGCGCGCTGATGGTACGATTTTAGCGGATGCACGTGTTGATATTGATGATCTCGAAGAGCGTTTTGGCTCATTCTTGACGGATGATGAGCGTGAAGATATCGATACGCTCGGTGGCTTATGTATGACCATTGCGGGTCACATGCCTGTGCGTGGTGAGCTACTCAGTCACGAGTCAGGCTTGGAGATGGAGATTATTGAGGCCGATCCACGCCGTATAAAATTGATCCGTATCCATGCAACACCAAATGTAGGTGTTGCTACAGATTCATCTAATCTTTAGAGGATAAATATCATGAAGGTGTGTGTCGCATCACAAAATAAGATTAAAGTTGGCGCCGTGTCTGAGGCTTTTGGGTCTGTTTTTGATAAAACAGACGAGATTGCTTTTGAAACATGCTCTGTTGCATCTGGTGTTTCTGATCAGCCCATGGATAATGCGGAAACCCTGGAGGGTGCATATAATCGTGCTTTGAACGCACAGAATGAAAATGCTGGTTATGATTACTATGTTGGCATTGAAGGGGGCTTAGAAAAAATTGGTGGGCAGCTTTATGCTTTTGCTTGGGTGGTGATACGAAACGATAAAAAACGTATAGGTAAGGCCCGTACCGCCGGTTTTCTTCTGCCGCCTAAAGTCACCGAGCTGATTGCACAGGGCAAAGAGTTGGGGGAAGCAGATGATATTGTGTTTGGTATGAGCAATACAAAACAATCTGTGGGTGCCAGTGGTTTGCTGACAAAAGGCCTGATCTCACGTCAAGAATTGTATAGGCCGGCTGTGATTATGGCTCTGATACCCTTTATCAATACAGATCTATTCACCGCAGATTTAGGTGATGTGTTTAAAACAATCTTGGCACAATCTTAAATTAGATTTTTGGCTTGTCGCCATTTGTAGCTTTTTGTACTTTATTGACTTCATCAGGATCTTGAATATTGATCTCAAGACCTTTGAATGTGTCTGAAATGATTTGTTCTACTATACCTTGATGCTCTTCAATCTGATCCAGGAACTCTTTTGTTGTAATACTGCTGGTAAGTTCTTGTAGGTCACTGGCTGAGAAAGAGTGTGAGTTTTTAGCTTTGCGGCTAAGTTTTCTCAAATCTTTTGTTGCAAAGTAATCTTTAAAATCTGTAATGGCTTTGTTAAACTTTGTCATGTCTGCTTATACCTTGTAATTATCATTTCATTCCGCCCAATCTACAATATATTATGGAAAAGTTAAGTTGAATCACATGTCCATGGGGAATATGACGAAAAACGGCTAAAAACCTCGAAAAAACATGAAGTTTGGCTTGCAATTTTCTCTAAATCCGTTATATCAGTTAACATTTGGTCTCGTGAGTGCTTGAGGCCTAAAACAGTTGTTAAAAGAACAAAAAATAGGTCGGTATGAGCATGCAAAAAACAATCGAAGTTCGTGGTGCAAGAGAGCATAATCTTAAAAGTGTTGATGTGTCCATTCCACGTGACCAACTCGTTGTGATCACAGGTTTATCAGGTTCAGGGAAATCGTCTCTTGCCTTTGATACAATTTATGCTGAAGGCCAGCGTCGCTATGTTGAGAGCTTGTCCGCCTATGCGCGCCAGTTTCTAGATCAAATGCAAAAACCAGATGTTGATAGCATTGAAGGTCTATCACCAGCGATTTCTATTGAGCAGAAAACAACATCAAAAAATCCACGCTCCATCGTAGGGACAGTAACAGAGATTTATGATTATATGCGTCTTCTCTGGGCGCGTATTGGTGTGCCGATTTCCCCTGCAACGGGTAAGCCGATTTCGTCTATGACGGTGTCTCAGATGGTTGATAAGGTTATGGAGATGAAAGAAGACACTAAAATTCATCTTTTATCACCCATTGTGCGTGGACGCAAAGGTGAATACCGTTCTGAAATGTTGCAGCTGCGCAAAAAAGGGTTTTTGCGTCTTCGCATTGATGGCGAAATGAAAGAGATTGGTGCTGAGCTTCCAACATTGGATAAAAATATTAAACATGAGATCGAAGTGGTTGTTGATCGTCTTAAGGTAAAAAAAGACAATCAGAAGCGTATTGCTGAGTCCATTGAAATGGCTCTAGAGATATCCGATGGTATCCTTTATGTAGAACAATTAGAGGGCAAAGACAATGAGCGGCAGGTTTTCTCGTCTAAATTTGCTTGCCCTGTTTCTGGTTTTACCATTGAAGAGATTGAGCCACGTATTTTCTCATTCAACTCACCTTATGGAGCCTGCCCTGAATGTGATGGTTTAGGCTCGTCTGAAGACTTTGATGTTGAGCTGATTATTCCGAATAAATCTTTGTCTTTACGGGAAGGAGCCATAGCGCCATGGGCCAATAACTCACCATTTTATATGCAGACCTTAGATAGTTTGGCACGCCACTATGATATTTCTGTGACAACACCGTGGGAAGAGCTGGCTGAAGATGTGGTCGCAGCATTGCTTTATGGGACAGATGCCGCTGTTAATATGTCTTATAACGATGGTACACGCTCTTATGACACCACTCGGCCATTTGAAGGTATTATTCCAAATCTCAAACGCCGTTATACAGAAACAAAGAGCAATAAGGTGAAGCGTGACCTTGAGCAATATATGACAGAGCAACCGTGTTCTGAATGTGGTGGAACGCGTCTGAAGAAAGAAACGCTGGCTGTTAAAATTGATGGCAATCATATTGGTGATATTTCTAAGCTCTCTATTGCTAAAGCCTATGATTGGTTCAGCACCATTGATAAAAAACTCACAGCCAATGAAAAGAAAATCGCGAGTAAAATCCTTAAAGAGATTACAGAGCGTTTAAACTTCTTGGTGAGCGTGGGATTGTCTTATCTTTCAATTGACCGTAAAGCAGGGACATTGTCAGGTGGTGAATCACAGCGTATTCGCCTGGCATCACAAATTGGATCTGGCTTAACAGGTGTCCTTTATGTCTTGGATGAACCCTCTATTGGTTTACACCAACGTGATAACGCGCGCTTGCTTGAAACATTAGAGCGTCTTCGTGATTTAGGGAACACGGTGATTGTTGTTGAACATGATGAAGATGCTATCCGTACAGCGGATTATCTCATTGACATGGGTAAGGGGGCTGGCGTGCATGGTGGAAAGATCGTTGCAGCGGGCACCCCCAAAGAGGTCTTTGCCTGTAAAGACAGCCTAACAGCTGATTATATCACCGGCCGTAAGATGATTGATGTGCCAGAAGATCGCCGTGAAATGCAAAAGGCCAAACGCTTTGGGAAGCATAAAGGCAAGGGCAAGATGATCGAAGTGGTTGGTGCCAAGGGCAACAACTTACGTGATGTGTCTGTGAAGTTTCCTTTGGGCACGTTTTGTTGTGTCACAGGTGTGTCTGGTTCAGGAAAATCAACATTGACGATTGATACCTTGTATAAGGCTATGGGCCAACGCTTGATGAACACTAAGGCGATGCCAGCCCCGCACAAAGCTATCCATGGTTTAGAGTTTGTTGATAAGGTGATTGATATTGATCAATCTCCGATTGGTCGTACACCGCGTTCCAACCCAGCGACCTATACAGGCGCCTTTAACCACATCCGTGATTGGTATGCGGGTTTACCAGAGTCAAAAGCGCGTGGTTATAAGCCAGGGCGCTTCTCATTTAACGTTGCTGGTGGGCGTTGTGAGGCTTGTACCGGTGATGGTGTGCTAAAGATTGAAATGCATTTCTTGCCAGATGTTTATGTGACTTGTGATGTTTGTAACGGCAAGCGCTATAACCGTGAGACCTTAGAAGTAAAATATAAAGGCAAATCAATTTCTGATGTTCTCGATATGACAGTTGATGAGGGCGTTGAGTTTTTCAAAGCTGTGCCCAATATCCGTAATATCCTTGAGCTCCTCCAGCGCGTGGGACTTGGGTATATCAAGATTGGGCAGCAAGCTACAACACTCTCTGGTGGTGAAGCACAGCGTATTAAACTCGCGAAAGAGCTTTCTAAAAAATCTACAGGACGTACTGTCTATATTCTAGATGAACCAACAACAGGTCTGCACTTTGAAGATGTTTCAAAACTTCTTGAAGTTCTTCATGCGCTTGTTGAACAAGGGAACACAGTGATCGTAATCGAGCACAATATGGAAGTGATCAAGACATCGGATTGGGTTGTTGATATGGGGCCAGAAGGTGGTGATGGTGGCGGCTATGTTTCAGCTATGGGAACACCAGAAGACATTGCAGAAACAGACACCTATACAGCAAAGTACTTGAAACCCATCTTAAAAAAATCTAAAAAGAAAAACAAAGCCGCCTAATTTGAATAGGAGTTCTCAATGAGTGGAATTATCAAAAGAGGAGTTGTAGTCCCAAGAAAACGCGTTAGAAAGATACCCCCTAATGCTCAATTTTCAGGGAGTTCGACTGTTGAAGGCGCAAATCAGAATAAAGAATTTTCTGTTAACTCTGATGACATTAAAAGAATACATGCAGGTATTAAAGGATTTGAAGACCGTATGAACAGAGATCATGCCTTTGATCCGAACGCAAAAAGAATGATATTTATCTAAGTATTGGGAACATTTTGTACGATGCTGACTGGAAAATCACTGTCGCGATCCGTTTTAATATATTGACGACCGTCTTTGGTGTTTCCGATCTCCAGAGGAACCTCTTCTGTCTTAATACGAATATTGAATGCATAGCCATCTTCTATACAGGCAATAACCTCTTCTTGTGAGAGGCTCATGGTTTCACCAGAACCATTAACAACACGAAAATAGCTGATGCATTCGTATTCATCTTTGTTTCCATCAAGAACAATGCTTTGAATTCTATTGGCCATGACCAGGTCCTCCATGATTGAGTCGATTTAAACTCTATCACAAAAAATCAAATCATGCATTAGTTAGGAATTTAGTCCCAAAATACTCTTGACAAGATTGGGTTTCTGGCATACAACGGAATCAAGAATATGAATCAGCGCCCCCGTGTGGGCGCTTTTTTTGTGCCCAGGACAAGAAAGGATAAGACTATGGTTTTGACAACAGGTGTACGACAACGACAACTTCAACGTAATTTCTTTCAGCCCAGCGATGTTGAGGGGTTGTTAATGTGGATCGATGCATCAGATACATCAACAGTCAGTGTTAATGGTTCAGATCAAGTCACATCGATTTCAGACAAATCATCATCAGGCAATGATCTCACGGCAGAAACGGGTCGTGAACCCAGCTATGTTACAGATGCAGAGATAGGACAAGGTATCATCAGTTTTGACAGTGCGGATAATGGTGCAATGACATTTGATACAGATATCAATATGGTCGGTAAAACACTGTTTTAC
>CAXRKA010000159.1:0-5814 GCA_964231155.1 Alphaproteobacteria bacterium
GAAATGGTGATGCCCGGCGATAACGTAAAGATGGACGTTGAGCTGATTGCCCCGATTGCGATGGACGAAGGTCTACGCTTCGCAATCCGCGAAGGTGGCCGCACAGTCGGCGCCGGCGTCGTCTCTAAAGTTATTGCTTAATTGCCAATAACAATTCAGATTTTTAAAAGGCGGGAAATCCCCGCCTTTTTATTATATGCTGTATTTCAGCCAGGCCATATAAACGATATAAGCAAGGATAAACCAAACAGCCAATCCTAAAACAATGCACCATATAAATGGAATGCGATCGATCAGCTTATAAATCACAAAATTATATCCCAAAATAGGAATCATCGCGAAGATCATAAAAAGAGATGTGGATTTCGCTTTTTCAATATCACCTGTGTCATAGAGAGACATATGTGCAATGAGTACGAATGTAGGAAAAAACGGTAATAATCCAGAGAGAAGAAAGTAATGTGTTCTGCTCAAGATGCTAATAAGACCAGAAACACTGGCACCCATCAAGGCTTTGATAATATGTGTAATAAGACAATCTCCTTTAATTTATATGATCAGCTTGATTGAAATTTAAGGCGTTTTCAACTGATTTGTGCTAAACTCTTTTTGTATGTTGGATAATTTCTCCACTTAAAGATTCGAACCCAATGGCATCAATTCTTGATGCATCAAACGATTACGAGGTAAGCGTATGCAAATCACTGTTGAAGGTCAAAACATGGACATTGGTGAAGCACTTCAAACCTATGTCAACGATCACTTACAAGAAACAGCTAAGAAATATTTTGATCATGTCGTTTCGGCGAGTGTTCATTTTCACAAAGCACCACACGGAAAATTTGATGCAGATATCACGATGAGTGTGGGTAATGGCATGGTTTTAAAGGCGAGCGCCAAGGAAGACGACGCATATGGTGCATTTGAGCACGCCACCAATCGTATTGCACGTCAGCTTCGCCGTTATAAGGGGCGTCTACGCGATCACAATCAAAAATTAGACCAGGGCAGCGTCCCTGCAGCGCAACCCGCACAGCAATATATCCTTGAGGGCGATCGATTGGATCAAGAGCCTCAAGAGGTTTCTCAAGACAACCCTGTAGTTGTTGCTGAGACACAGACAACCATCCAGACGCTGTCTGTTGGTGATGCTGTGATGCATATGGATTTAGCCGACCTACCTGCGATTATGTTTAAGAACTCGCAGACAGGCCGTATAAATATGGTTTACCGCCGCAAAGACAATAATATTGGCTGGTTAGACCCAAAAGTTGAGGAAAATCAACTAGATAAGAGCAGTAAACAGGCTGCAGAATAAGGCTTTTCAAGGCACATAAAACATAGTAAAGTGACTTTAGTCTTTCACAATGAAAGGGGATTTGTGATGATCAAAACCGACGCTGTTTTATATGGTGTAAAAACAAACAACAAGAAACAACTTCTGCAAAATATTTCAGATGCGTTTTCTGAGCTGACCAACATAAACAGCGACTCCATTATGGAATGTATTTATGAGCGTGAGCGTCTTGGCTCAACAGGTATGGGGCGTGGTATTGCTATTCCTCATGCGCGCATTGAAGGCATTGACCGTGTTTATATTGTTTTGGCCACATTACAAAAACCAATTGAATTCCAATCTATTGATGAAAAGCCAGTTGATATTGTTTGTGCTCTATTGGCACCGGAAGATGCAGGCGCAGATCATTTACAGGCTTTAGCGCGCGTCTCTCGTTACCTGCGTCAGAAAACATTCTGTGCAAAGCTGCGCGGCGCGAACTCAAAAGATGCTGTACAAGCCATATTGCTTAATGAGACCCAATCGATGGCAGCATAACATTATATCCCATCGTTAATATTTTAAAGCCCGGGTCAATCTCCCGGGTTTTTGCTTTAGGTTTATTATTTCGGGCTTTATTTATTGGGCAGCAGGCGCATAATGAGGGTAAGATTATAAAAAGAAGACAGAATAACCATGACTATAGACAATCGTTACAACATACAATCCACAGAAGTGAAGTGGCAAAAATTATGGGCAGAACACAAAGTGTTTTCGGTGCCCAATACCCCACGTTCAGATAAAACCTATTACGTCCTTGAGATGTTCCCCTATCCGTCTGGCAATATGCATGTTGGCCATGTGCGTAACTACACGATTGGTGATGTCATTACACGCTTTAAGCGAAATCAAGGCTTTGAAGTCCTCCATCCTATGGGTTGGGATTCTGCTGGATTGCCCGCAGAAAATGCGGCTTTGGATAATGGATATCACCCACGCGAATGGACCTATAAAAACATTGATACAATGCGTGCACAATTTAAGCGCTTAGGCCTTTCTTTTGATTGGGATAGAGAATTTGCAACCTCAGATGTTGATTACCAAAAGCAACAGCAACGTATCTTTTTATCTTTCTATGATAAGGGCATAGCCTACCAAAAAGAGTCGATGGTAAACTGGGATCCAGTTGATCATTGTGTTTTGGCCAATGAAGAGGTTGAAGATGGTCGTGGCTGGCGTTCAGGCGCTTTGGTCGAGCAAAAACACCTTAAGCAGTGGTTTTTAAAGATTACAGATTATGCGGATGATCTTTTAGATGGATTAGACACCATTGAAGATTGGCCTGAGCAGGTCAAAATTATGCAACGTCACTGGATAGGAAAATCTAAAGGCTTGCGTATGTCATTTCCTTTGAATGAACCAACGGGCGGCTTTGACAAGATTGATATTTTTACAACCCGTCCTGATACGATTTTTGGCGCCTCTTTTATCGGCCTTTCTTCGCAACATCCATTAACACAGTGCTTGGCAAAAGATAATGACAAATTATGTGCCTTTATTAGTGACGAATGTGAGCGCGGTGGTACGTCTGAAGTTGCTATTGAAACGGCTGAAAAACAAGGGTTTGATACTGGATTAACGGTCCCTCATCCGTTTGAGGATCGTGACTTGCCCGTTTATGTCGCGAACTTTATTCTTATGGGCTATGGAACGGGTGCTATCTTTGGTGTCCCCGCCCATGATCAGCGTGACTTGGATTTTGCGCGCAAATATGATCTTGATGTGACCCCCGTTGTTGTACCAAATGGTACAGATGGTGATTTTGTTATAGAGGATGAAGCCTATACGGGTGATGGCATTTTGGCCAATTCGGACTTTTTGAATGGTTTAAACATAACAGCAGCTAAGGCAGAAATCATAAAACGCATTGAGGCGATGGAGCGCGGTGAAGCGAAGACACAATATCGCTTGAGAGACTGGGGTGTGTCTAGACAGCGTTATTGGGGCTGTCCTATTCCTATTATTCATTGTGATGATTGTGGCGCTGTGCCCGTGCCAGATGATCAGTTGCCTGTAACATTGCCAGATGATGTTGAGTTTGAGAAACCAGGCAACCCTTTAGAGCGTCATCCAACTTGGAAGAATGTGAAATGTCCACAATGTGGTCAAAAGGCCATCCGCGAAACAGATACTTTGGCCACATTCTTTGATAGTTCTTGGTATTTTGCCCGTTTTTGTGACCCCAAAAATGACGATACGCCGTTTGATAAAGAGATGACCAACCGTTGGTTGCCTGTCGATCAGTATGTGGGCGGTATTGAACATGCTGTTCTTCACTTACTCTACGCGCGTTTTTTCTCGCGTGCTTTGAAAGATTGTGGCTATATGGACATTGAAGAGCCGTTTAAGCGCCTTTTCACTTTGGGCATGATCACACACCAAAGTTACCGTGACGCCCAGGGAAATTGGCTGTTCCCTGAACAGGTCGTTAAAGAAGACAACGACCAATGGATTCATGTGGAAACCAAGGATCCTGTTAAAGTGAGTGGTGTCATTAAGATGTCAAAATCCAAAAAGAATGTTGTCAATCCAACGGAGATTTTTGAAAGCTATGGTGCAGATGCAGCACGCCTTTTCGTGATGTCAGATTCACCACCAGAAAAAGAGTTGGAATGGTCAGCAGCCGGTATTGATGGGGCATGGCGCTTTGTGAATCGTATCCACCGTCAAGTGACAGAAAGCTTGGAGCAACTACCGGATAAAGAGGCGTCCGTGTCCGATGATATAAGCGACGGCGCAAAAGACCTTCGTCACCTTGTACACAAGACGCTGAAATATTACACCGGTGCTATTGAGCGCTTCCACTTTAATTCGGCGATTGCGCGCCTTCGTGAATTATCGAATGCAATTGGTGGTTTTCAGCCACAAACGGAGGGTGATTATACCGCTTTGCGTGAGGCTTTAGAGATTATGGTGCGTATTGCCAACCCATTTATGCCCCATGTCACTGAAGAGCTATGGCAAGCCTTAGGGCATGAGAAGTATTTGGCGGATATGCATTGGCCAAAATATGATCAGGATTTAGCCAAGGATGATGAAATAACAATTGCTGTACAGATCAATGGTAAACTACGCTCAAAGATCACACTGGCTGCCGATGCGGATAAAGCTGTCACAGAACAAGCGGCTTTGAATGATGATCGTATTAAGACCCTTTTATCCGATAAAGATATTAAGCGTGTGATTGTGGTTCCTGGAAAAATTGTCAATGTTGTGGCGCAATAATATGGGTCGATTAGTCTGACCAATTGAATTGATGGTCATAGGAAAACACAATCTCCCAATACCCCAGCTCAATATCACTGGCATCGCTTGTCTTATGATATGGTGTGTAATATTAAAAAGGCGCTGGATCAATCGGATAAAGTCAATTGGGCTATGATTGCCAATCATCCGGATGATTATGAACAAGATTTTCTTCAAAGCTTTCTTATTGAGGAGCGCTGGCTCCGCAGAGGTGTTACAGGCTTTCATACTGGTTTGAATAGAGACATAAAAGATATCACTGAGGCTGGAGATTTTATTTTTTATCTTAAATCTCCGTGATATATCTGTTCCATAAGGCAGTCTAACAGAGATAATAACTATGTTAAATATAAACGGTATTATTCAATATAAATAAAAACCCACCATTGGATGGGTTTTTACTAATAATACAGTCTAATGATTATATAGGGAGATTTTGATTATTATTAGAAGCTTTTTTCTTTCCGGGTGATTTCGGTGTTGCATGATCTTCAATTGCTTGTTGGGCTTCTTTAAGCCATTTTTTTGTACTTGCAAACTCTTTAACCGTTTCTATTGCTCTAGCATGTCGCTCATAGTTATTATCAATCTCTTTTTTAATGCTTGTTTTCGCCTCGGCTAACCACTCTTCACCAGTTAACGGGCGAGCCGTAACAATTGAACGAACAGTACCATCTAGGTCTCTACAATCAGATTTAATACCAGTCAGGATTTGCTCAACCATAAAATTTTTATAGGCTTCGTGATCCTTAGTGGGTGGTTTGAAATCAATAACGTTTTCCAAAATATCCTGATATTTTTTAAAATCAGCGACTTTTTGATCTAAGATCTCTTTATGGATTTTTAAACTTTGTTTATATTCACTTCTGGCTCTTTTTTCAGCCTCTTCTGCAGAAACATTCTTTAATTCTCTAAGATTTCCTTGCTCACGCAGCGCATCTTTTTGATAATCACAAGAAGGGACAAACTCATCTGAGTGTTCATCACTATCTGTAAATTTTTTCAGGCATTCAGTTGCAAATTCTTTAAAATTTGCACCCTTTCTAATCATGTGTGTACGTCCAGTTGGCATTTCATTTATCTCCTTGATTCTAAATTAAGTGGTCTTCATAAAATTATCAAAAAAAACAATATGTCAAGCACAATATATGTAAAAAATAATGGCTTCTTTATTACAATATAAAACCCGCCGTATCGGCGGGTTTAGAAGAAATTCGGTACAATAAAGATGT
>CAXRKA010000160.1:0-20854 GCA_964231155.1 Alphaproteobacteria bacterium
TGGTATTCTTTCTATTCACTTGTTGAAAGAAATACCTGAGCATAAGCGCCCACGGACCATAGAGATCCAAAAAGGCAAATCCGGTGGCCTTCTAGAAGGCTTAACTACAAAAGCCAAAGGCAAATCCAAAGCCGCCTAATGTTTTAAAACAAAATAAAAGCCCCTTAAAATAAGGGGCTTTTTTGCAAATTCTTTATTGAAGATCTAGGCGATATTATACTCAGGGAATGCTTTCTTAACACTCTCAGGAGAGATAGATGAGAAAATTTTAGATTCAAAGGCACTGTCTTCTAACTTGTTCAAAAGCGATGAAATATTTAATGCCAAAATTCTAAACTCAGGTGTTGTGAATATCTCATCAATATCTCTTGAATCTTCTATCAGATCAACAGTATTCACAAGAAAGTCTTGTAAAGAGGAAATTGTTTGAGCAATATCTGTTGGCTCAATTTTTTCCTGTAAAAGACGAGTAAATGTAAGTATCTCTTCTTCATGTATTCCACCTGTGAGATCTCTTAAAAACTCTATTGTTCCCAAAATACGTTTTTGAATAAATTCTTCACGCTCTTCAACAGGAATAAGCATTGCCCCTTCTTTATATTCTTCAGCTGTCTGGCCTAGAACTTCAGCAAAGTTATCTGTAAATTGCTTAAGGCGGGGCATTGTCCCTTCGAATTGTTCTTTAATTAAACTCTCTTGATCCACGAACAACTCCTTAAAGTCATCTGAACCTAGTTTCTCATCTGAAACTTCTATAGAAAAGATCTGTGTATCTTGTTGTTCTTCAAATGGAATTGGAACATTAAGATTTGCTTTTTTAAGCATATACTGTTTGAGCTCAATATCTTCAAGTTCATCAACATTCTTTAGAACTTCATCAAGCTGATTAAAAGTTTGAATTAAAAATGTGGATAGACCATCAAAGGTTGAATGCAACTCATCAGCAATCATATTAATATCTGTGTCATCAAGCAAAGCATCCTTAATGAAGGGCTTGGCCATAGAGGCAAGAACACTCAATTTCTGCTTTGTGTCAAGATTTTCATTTTTTAGTATTGCAATTACAATTTGTTTTTGGGTTTCGTCAAAATCACTCATGTTAATACACCTCCATAATGTACATATAGAGATTTTATGCAAAAAGTATGCGATTCTGTCAAGTGGTTTTATGAAAAATTATTGGGGTAAAAGGAGCTTAATCGCACTGGCATTTTTATGGGCAGACAATGTCCCTGATTGAACTATTGCATCTTCTAGAGCATGCGTAATCACACGTAAACTATCTGCAAAGTCTTTATACTCTTCAATTTCAAAAATACGGGCCGCTGGATTATTTTCATCCTCAAGAATTTCCAATGCATTTTCTTGGAAAGCATCAAGTTTAATCATGATTTTTTCAAATGGATCAAATCTAAAATCATCAGCAAACATCATAAGTGCTCTTCCCAATTTATCTGGATCTATATCCAAGAGAATTTGAGAGAGCCATTGCGCTAGAATTGGTGGATATTTCTTAAAAAATGAAGTGCTCAGCACACCATTTTCAGCAAATTCACTATCTTCTTCTGCGATCTGATCCATTACTTGCTCGAGATAGCTTGAAAGTTGTGGAAAAAAACTTTTGATCTCAGTCTCAAGATCAACATTGGAATCCTTACTAAAGACATCTATGAGTTCTGTCAGCTGAAATGGATATCCCATAAAACCTACAGTCGCTTCAAATGAATTCTGCTTGGACAAATTCATATCTGAGTCTTCTAATTTTTCTATATCAATGTCTTCTTCTGTGACTTCAAATCCAAAACCGAAAGCTTCAAGCACTTCAGGGCCACTGGGCTGTTGGCCTGAAGACAGTAATTGCATTTGTTGGTGGCGAATAAAGCTGGGTAACATAGAAAAGAAACGGGCAAAATAAGCGTACATATATTCAGACAGAGAGGCGACATCAAAGATATCCCAATCCATATCTGCACGTTCAGAGCGTTGTCTATCAGCGATCAGTGCCAGTCTCTTTCTAGCACCTTTAGCTTCATCAAGCTGCTTAATGAAAGCCTCTTCACTGATAAGATTGTCATCTTCAAATGCATCAAAACTCATAACCTACCCCGTTAAAACTTATGTAAACATTAGAATTAACAGTAAGAAAGGCTTGGATAGGAGTCAAATACAATCCCTATTTACCAATACAAAAATCTTTAAAAATAACATCAAGGAGATCTTCCACATCAACGCGCCCTGTGATCCGCCCTAGATAACGGATACATAAACGCACATCCTCTGCGACGAGCTCAGTCTCTTGGTTTTGTAATGCTTGTGCCAAATGATCTCTAGCTTGTTCAACATGTTCACGGTGCCGCTGACGTGTTAAATAAACATTTTTTTCCTTATTCTGATAATCAGATTTGATCCGCTCACTGAGCACCTTAAGAAGCCTATCAATGCCTATTTGTTTATCTTCAGTGATAGAGATACAAATATCATTTGCCTTATGATCAGGCGCTTGATCCATTTTTGAGCGTACAACAATTGTTTGAGGATTATTCTCAAACTCAGAAAACCCTGCATCCAACCTGTCTTGATCACCCGGGTGTAATAGCAAACGAAGATCAGCTTGATCCGCACGTCTCAAAGCACGTTGAATGCCTTCATTTTCAATCTTATCTTGGCTGGTTTCACGAATACCTGCTGTATCAATGAGAATAACAGGATACCCTCCAATATTGAGGTGTACTTCGAGAAGGTCTCGTGTCGTGCCCGCTTGCTCTGAAACAATAGCCACATCGCGCTGTGCCAATGTATTTATTAAAGTCGATTTCCCCGCATTCGGAGGACCTATAATAGCTACATGAATGCCTTCTCTTAGACGTTCACCCTGATGTGAATCATCAAGATGTTTTTGTATGTCATCTAAAATAGATTTGAGTTCAGGCTGCATTTTAGCAACCAAATCTTCACCCAACTCTTCATCAGAAAAATCGATATTGGCCTCGATATAAGCCAGTGCTCTAGTTAAACGCTCAGCCCAGCCATGATATAAATCTGATAATGCGCCCCCCATTTGTTGCAGAGCCAGATCTGCTTGCGCTTGTGTTTCTGCAGCGATCAGATCTGCAATCGCTTCGGCTTTGGTGAGATCAATCTTACCATTCAGATAAGCACGCTTAGAGAATTCTCCATGATCAGCCATACGTATATTTTCGAATGTAAGACAAACATCAATCACAGACTGAATAACGGCTTGCCCACCATGGACATGAAGTTCAATCACATCCTCACCTGTAAAACTTTGAGGCCCTTTAAAATAAAGCAGAACAGCCTGATCAAGCGCCCTTTGGTTTTGGGGATCTCGAAGTGTAGCGTAATAAGCATGGCGCGGCTCTAGTGTCTCCAAACCAGATAAAGCTGATGCTGCTTGATAAGCTTGCGGCCCAGACAAGCGGATAACAGCAACCCCAGCTGCACCGGAGCCACTCGCTAAAGCAACAATTGTATCTGAACTTAACGCTATCATGCGCTGTAGTGTAACAGAAAATTGTCTTCTGTCAGTGCTTTTTCATGAATGATTATTCTCCGCCCGGAGAAAATTCCTGAATATTGATCTTCTGGCGATAACACTGGTTATTGATACAGATCTGACTGTTATCGTTCACAGATTTACAATCCGCATCCATTGTACAGCTGGAGCCAGGAATAACTTCACGCTGTGTTGACCAATAATCATCTGTTTCTGTCCAGGAACCACGACCCGTTGTCCCAACACGTGTGGTTTTCGTTTCTTTCAACGTGGTGTATTCGATACAGTTAGGGTCAGTTTCTGGATCACAGGTGTCGCCATCATCATCTCCACCGCCGCCACGGTTTGGATCAAAGATACAAATATTATTGGAACAGATTTTACAAGCTTCATCTGTTGGATCCGCTGTACAGCTTCCTGTATTCCCGTCCATTGCCCAACAATCTGAGTCAAATTCACATTCAACACATTGATTATTGGCACAAACACCTGAACCACAATCTAAATCGCTATCACAGCCCGGGCCACCAGTGCCTGAGCAGAACTGAGCATCACTGGATGAAAGACTGACACAGAGGTTGGCTTGAGCGTTACAGCACATATCACTACCACATTGACTATTGTTATAACATCCAGAGCATGTGCCTTCTAAACAAAGGCTACCAGCTGGACAATCACTGTCTATGGTACAACCACCACCTGGAGGGTTATCATCATCATTGCCTGTGCTTCCACAAGCGAGTACCAATTGCTCACCATAAATAGCGTCAATCTGATTTGTATCGGTCACATCGAGTTCACTGACGATGCGTTCGGTATTAATCTGAGCAACTTCCTCACAGGTTTGAGCTGCAGGATCTGTGGTGTCATCATCGTCATTTGATCCATCATCACCGTCACCATCGTCATCGCCACCCGTACATTGACCGTTCACACAGCTTTCTCCATCTGGGCAATCTGCATCGATGATACAAGAATCCTCGTCACCTTCACCATCATCCTCGGTGTTGCCATCATCATTATCACCGTTGCCGGATCCATCCCCATCGCCACCGTCGTCATTGTTGTCACCAACGTCGTTGTCGCCACCAGAACCACTGTCACCACCACACTGGCTAGCGACATAGTCTTCAATCACAGCAATCTCTTCATTGGATAAGATGCCAAGGCTAACCACTGAACCATAAATTTGAACCATGATCTCTTCCATAGCTTGATCAGCACAAGACTGGTTACCATTATTGTCATCAGAACCCTCGTCAGATCCATCATCACTATCATCACCGTTACATTGACCATTCACACAGCTTTGACCATTTGGACAGTCAGAATCAATCACACAAGACCCACCATCATCATCGTCGTCATCACCTGTATTTCCATCATCATTGGTGCCATTTCCTGATCCATCGCCATCACCGCCATCATCACTATTGTCACCAACATCACCGTTGTTATTAGAACCGCTGCTACCACCACATTGGCCAGCAACATAGTCCTCAATCACGGCTATTTCTTCTTGAGATAGAATGCTGATGCTCACTACTGAACCATATAGCTGAGTCATAATGTCTGTTGTGGCTTCTTCTATACATGACGCTGAAGATTGATTTTCACTATCGCCGTCACTGTCGTCGCCATCACCATCTTCATTTCCATCAGAGTCAGAAGAACCATCCAATCCGCATGAGCCTTCATTACAGCTCTCGCCATCTGGGCAATCTGAATCAATAACACAGGACTGGCCGCTGTCTTCTGAGCCATCACTATCATCTGTATTACCATCATCTCCAGTACCATTACCAGAGCCATCACCGTCACCACTATCGCTATCACCGATATTGGCACTACTTGAGCTTGTACCACCACACTGGTTGGCGACATACTCTTCTACTAAAGCAATTTCTTCATCAGAAAGGATAGATAAGCTTATGACACGGCCGTAAACCTGGGTCATAACCGCTTCTTGTGCTTGTGCAATACAACCCTGATCTACAGATAAACATGTATCATTAATACAAGATAGGCCACCATTACACTGCCCACCCTCTAAACACTGTCCACCCTCTTCGCCGTCTGACCCACCAGCTAAATCATCTTGATCAGATGATGGGATATAGCATGAACCTTCTTGGCATGTTTCTCCATCTGGGCAATCTGCATCGATGATACAAGACTGACCACTGCCTTGTTGTGCAGAGGTTGAAGATGATGCATCACCGCTATCTGAAGCGCTTGAAGCGTCAGAGTCTACGGCTGGTCCATCTGTTAAACCGACAGCAAAAGCGCCATTAACACCACACTCGTTAATAACATGGTTAATAATCTTTTCTTTGTCAGTATCTGCTAAGGTATCAACCTCAACAAGCTGACCAAACATTTCAACCATAATGGTCTGCATGGCGTCTTCAGCACAAATGATAGTCTCTTGTGATATCTCAGCCAAAGCTTGCTCTGTTGAGACAGTTTCCTGACCTGTTTGTGCTAGAAAATCTTCGATTGTTTCAAAAGATAAAACGCTTACACCATACTGTGGATTAATGCCACATATCTCTTCTATTCTCACTTCCAGTGCCAAACGCTGCTCTGATGTTAAGGCATCTAAAGGTAAGACAGAGCCAAACAACTCTGCCATAACAGTTGCTTCATTTTGTTGACGGCAAGTGAGGTATTCTTCAACAGATTTTACAGCAATAGCACTTTCATCCAAATCCGCTTGAGCGTCTTCTTTAACCGTTTCAATAAAATCAGCCAGTGACATGCCCTCATAAACGACGACGTTGTAATCATCCTTTAAACTTTTTAATGTGCAGCTATCAACTTCTTGTGCAATAAGCTCTTCTAAAAGATCCACTTCATCACGCGCCAAGCTACTCACATCGATATTGTCCCCATAAATATCTTTAATAACGCTGGGTTCTGTCTTACCACGACATTCACCCATAATTTGAGGGATAAGCTTTAAGATATCTGATGCAGAAATATCCGTCTTTTCTTGAGAGATTTCAGTATTAGAATCATCTATAATTTCTGATATTTCTTCGCCTACAGACGTTTCCGCCTCTTGAGCATCGGTCAAAGAGGGCTGGAACGCCAACAAAAACGCTAAAACAGAAAGCGCTGCAAACCATGTAAATACTGTATTTTTCCGTGATAATCGAGATGATTTATGTTTCATAAAAGACAATGTCCACCGCATGTAGATAGCCACAAATCCCACAGGCCACCCAATTAAATAAAACTTTATGTAATTACACCAGAAAAGCGTTAATAAAACCGAAAAACACAGCTATTGTGCGCTGATCTGAGCCAAATGACGATGGGTAATAATCTGATCTGGGTAATCAGAAGATTTCGTCAAAATTTCAGTTTTTGTGAGCAGTTCAAATGCTTTATCAATTCGGCCCGTCGGCCATTGCCGCAAATGGCGCTTAAAATTATCCACTTCTTTAAAGAAAACTTTGGGCTGTAAGCTGTCCATAGCCTGTTGCATTGATTTACCATCATGGATATGTGCATGGGCCTGACGTAAACGAAAGAAGTAGTTCTGTATAGAGCGCAAAACAACAATCATAGGTGTATTTTCAGACAGGAGAAATTCCAAGCGTTGATCAATCTCTCCAAGCCTACCATCAACAACAGCATGCACCAGTTCTTGAATGGTCTGGCGGCTTTGTGAAATTTCACACGCCTTAACATCGTCTAAAGTGATAGAGGGTGCTTCCCCAATATAGGTGATCAATTTCTCGATGCTTTGTGCAACAACAGCACGTTCTGTCCCCAGATATTCAACCAAGGCCTGAACCGCATCAGAATCTATAGATTTCTGTGCATCTGCCACAGCAGCTTGAATAAATTGGCGCATAGACTGAGGGGTGTCATCATAATACGGTGCAATAGCAATACGGGCCTCTTTTTCACCCATCTTACGCAAGGCACTTCGGGGCGTTAAGGATCCCGCTTCAATCAAAATAACGTTATTTGATCCCTGCACATTATCTATTGTCTGCTTCAAAGCAGATGCAATTGTCGTGTCTTTACCGCCTCGGATATGAATAAGGCGCTGCCCACCCATCAATGAACCAGAGGCAAATTCATCAGTTAAACGCGCCTTATCATCTGATAATTCTTCGCCGGTTATTGGCACATAAGAAAAGGGATCTTGCTCATCGGTAAGCTTTGATTTAAACAGCGTGCTCATTTCAGAAACGCGCCCTGCATTAGGTCCATAGAGAATAACGATATCAACACCGTCAGGAAGGTTACCCTGCTCAAAACTTTTACTCTGATAACGGTCAATCTTCATGATTTTGTCGCTTCACCTCGAGAGGATTGTAACAATTTTTGCGCCATAGGTATCCACTGTTTTACAAAATAATCAATGTCTGCTTTCTGGCTGTCCCAGCCCATAGAAATCCGTAACGCACCCCTCGCTTCATCATCGCTGGCCCCCATAGCCTTAAGGACATGTGATGGACGAATAGAGCCGGAAGAACACGCCGCGCCTGATGAAACAGAAATACCTGTAAGATCAAGATTCATCAGCTGTTTCTCAGCAGGAATACCTGGTAAAGAGACTTGAATTGTATTGGCCACACGTGGCACATCAGAGCCAAAAATAATGGCTTCAGACACATTGTCTTTAATCTCTTTCTCTGCCTCAATACGCCAATCATCCATAGCTTGAAAGCGTTCAAGGTCACGTATGGCATACTCAGCTGCCACGCCAAAGCTGATGATGCCAATATGATTTTCTGTGCCTGAACGGCGCCGCTTTTCTTGGCCACCACCCTCAATAATCTTGTTTAGATGAAGATCATGATCATAGATCAGCGCACCAATCCCTGACAATCCACCAATTTTATGTGCAGAAAATGAAATAAAATCACAACCCAGCGCCTGGACATCAATAGGCATACGGCCAAGTGCTTGCACGGCATCTGTGTGAACCAGAACATTTCCCTGTGCCTTAGCTATTGAAATAATATCCTCGATAGGTTGTATAACGCCTGTTTCATTATTGACCCACATTACAGAAATCAAAATTTTATTGCCTGAATGCTGATCAAGCTCTGCCTTAAGCCATTCCAGATCAATCACGCCATTACTTTGACAGGGAATAATCTGGACAGAAGACATGCTCTGCGCGCTATCAATTAAAGAGGGGTGCTCAATGCTCGACACATAGATACGATCAGCGTCAACACCCCTGAGAACCATATTATTAGACTCTGTGGCACCAGATGTGAAGGTCACATCCTTAGGATCGGCATTGATTGCCTGAGCCAGCTGATCACGTGCAGCTTCAACATGCTTGCGTATAGTGCGCCCAAAACCATGCACTGATGACGGATTGCCAATATGCTCCATAGCTTCAGAAACAGCTTGCTTTACCTCTGGGCGGATCGGCGCTGTTGCGTTATAGTCAAGATAGACAGCTTTTGTTGTATTCATAACCCATATTTAATATAACATAACCATGGCATTGAAAAGCACTATCCAACACTTCACTTATCCATTGCTGCATACCATGTTATGCGCTGTAGTCTTATGCCTTGTACCAAGTCGTGCTACTGTTGCACAAATTTATAGCCCTGAAACATTTGTACTTGAAAATGGCCTTCGAGGAATCGTTGTCACCAATGACCGCTCCCCTGTCGTGACACATATGATTTGGTATCAGGTTGGCCGGAGAGATGAACCCTATGGACAATCTGGCCTCGCCCACTTCCTTGAACATCTGATGTTCAAGGGTACACCGAATGTACCCAATGGTGAGTTTTCAAAAATCATTACGTCTCTTGGTGGAAAAGACAATGCCTTTACATCACAAGATTACACGGCCTACTACCAATCCGTTGCCAAAGAGTATTTACCACGCGTTGTTGCTATGGAAGCTGATCGCATGCGCAATCTTGAATTGTCCTCAGATGTCATTGAAACAGAGCGCGGTGTAATCATGGCAGAACGTGCTCAAAGGCTTGAAAATGATCCTTATGGTGCATTTTGGGAAGATGTGTCTCAAAGCCTTTATATGAACCACCCCTATGCAACACCCGTCATTGGCTGGCCGCATGAAATTCTAGCCCTCAGACATGATAACATTATCGATTTTTACAATCGTTGGTATCACCCCAATAATGCTGTCGTGATTTTTAGTGGTGATATTACAACTGGAGAAGCTATAGCGTTGTCACGCCGTTTTTATGGCCCCATTCCTGGCGGCAATATCCCGGAACGCACACAACACACACTGACGCTTTCAAAAAGTCATAAAACGATCACTAAAACATCTCCACAAATTCAACAACGCAGCTGGACACGCAGTTTTATTGCACCAAGCGCAACACCGGAAACAATAAGGGTCACTGATGCATTGAATCTTGGACGTATTATTCTTGGTGGCGGTTCTACATCACGCTTTTATCAAGAACTTGTTGTGAAACAAAAGCTAGCAACAGGCGTAACTATTAACTATGACATGGAAGGTCTTGGCCCAAAAACCTTGACTATTTTTGTATCTGTTGCTGATGGTGCATCTATGGAGAAATTAGAAGAATCTGTGAATACACTTCTTGATGAATTTGTCAAAAACGGTCCTACAGAGCAAGAACTCAAAGATGCGCGTCAACGATTACAGATTAGTGTAGTCTATGCACGTGATAGCTTACAGGGCCCAGCCATGGATATTGGTAAAGCTGTATCGTCCGGACTTAATGTTGAAACCATAGAAAATTGGACACAACGCCTACAAGCCGTGACGATTGATGACATTAAAACCATCAGTGATGCCGTTTATAATCCACTCAAATATGGTGGAAACGCCTATTTAACTGGCATATTGCTACCAGAAAGTGGGGCACAATGAAAAGATTTCACCTCGCATGGATAACAATTGTACTGATTGGTACATTTATTACGCCTCACTCTGCTCAAGGCAGCACGTACTTTGATATTAAAGAGATTGAAACCCCTAAAGGCATTACCTTCTGGTATGTTCAAGATGACACTGCGCCCGTTATCGCGCTCAAATTCCTTTTTCACGGCGGCGCACTGACCGACCCTAAAGGCAAAGAAGGCCGAGCCAACCTCACAGCTATTACGCTTGATGAGGGTGCTGAAGGCCGTGATGCCTATACCTTCCAGAAAGCCTTGGTTGATCACGGAATACGTCTTTCTTTCCGCGCTGGCTTAGATAGTTTTAGTGGCACACTAAAAACCACAACTATGCATTCAGAATTAGCTAAAGAGCTCGCACGTGATGCTCTCCTCTCACCACGATTTGATGAAGACGCGATTATGCGCATGAAAAACGCAACACAGACGGGCTTACGTTATAGCCAATCTGATCCCTCATGGCATGCTTCACGACAGCTTTTTTCTAATATCTACGGAGAACACCCCTATGCACGTGATGTTGAGGGCACTACAGAGAGCATTGCCAATATAACGCGCAGCGATCTTATTGAGTATCGCGATCGCTACTTCACAAAAGACAATCTCATCGTTGGCATTGCCGGTGATCTCACAGCGGTAGAGGCTGCATTTTTTGTTGATCAAATCTTTGGTGGCTTATCGCGTTTCGCGACTAGGCCAGATATAGAATACGCAGAATACAATAATCTAGGCCAGCACTTCTTATCAGAGTGGGACGCACCTCAAGCTGTTATCACATTTGCTCAAAAAGGCATTCCACGCACACATGAAGATTGGTTCACTGCCCGCATTATTGATCATACACTTGGTGGCGGTGGTTTTACAGCCAGGCTCAATGAAGAATTGCGTGTAAAACGTGGTCTAACTTATGGTATTGGCACAAGCCTTATTGATTTTGATTATGCACCGCTTTATCTAGGCCAAGCTTCCGTGCCCTATGACAAAACTGAAGAAGTAATTGGCCTGATTAAAAAAGAATTCGAACGCATTCGTCAATTTGGGATCACTGCAGAAGAACTTGAAACAGCCAAGGCTTACATTAATGGTGTTCTGCCATTAAGCCTCACATCAACATCCAACATTGCTGCTCTTCTTGTCCAAATGCAAGATGACGAATTACCACTTGATTACCTGAATTACCGTAAGAACTATGTGAATAGTGTGACATTGGGCCATGCCAACACCTTTGCCAAAGACTGGCTCCAACCTGATCAACTTATCTTTTCTGTTGTTGGACCAAAAGCCATCAAAGATGCCCCTGAAGTCAGTGACGACACTCCATAATCATGCCCTTTTTTTCTTCGTTCTGATCACGTAAGATAAATCGTAACATAAACAAAGACTCTAGAAGACTATGCCCAACCCAACATCATTATCTCCCTGGAAAAAGCTCACAAAAATTGCCAATAAATCAAAACGCCCCTCTCCACTTGGGCTCAATGTATCCCTGGGTGCTGCTAGATTAAATTTTGATTTCTCCAGGCACCTCATGAATGAAGAAATCTTCAATCTTTTGTTGGAATTGGCTGAAGAGCAAAATATTGTTGAATGGCGTAATAAAATGTTTGCTGGTGATAAAATCAACACCACTGAAAATCGTTCTGTTTTGCATACTGCCCTCCGCTCTGAAAATAATGTCTTTGTTGAGGGCCAGAATATTCGCCCTGCCATCATTAAAGAATTTGAACGTCTTTATAACTTCGCAGAGAGTATCCGTGACGGTTCATGGACGGGTGCCACAGACCGCCGGATCACAGACCTTGTACATATTGGTATTGGTGGCTCTATGCTGGGTGTTCAAACTGTTCTTCAAGGCCTCAAACATGTTTCAAACACAGCTATTAATATTCATGTCGTAGCCAATGTTGATGGAGCAGATATGCATGAGACTTTACAAAAGTGTAATCCTGAAACCACGTTATTTTATATTGCATCTAAATCCTTCACGACAGTAGAGACAATGACCAATGCTGAAACAGCTAAACGTTGGATCACAGATGCATTGGGCCAAGAAGCTGTCAGTCAACATTTTGCGGCCGCATCAACAGCACGTGAAAAAGTTGAGGCTTTTGGAATCAATACAGATAACATGTTTGGATTTTGGGAATGGGTCGGCGGCCGCTTCTCCAGCTGGTCATCTATTGGCCTACCTATTGTTGTTTCGCTTGGTCGAGAAAGTCATAAAGAATGGCTCAAAGGCGCCCATGAGATGGATATGCACTTTCAATCTCAGGGCCTTAACAACAACGCACCCGTTTTATTGGCCTTAATTGGTATATGGTACCGTAATTTCTTACAACAAGCCACTTATACAATCTCTCCTTACACTCATGCCTTACGTGATTTCCCCAAATATGTGCAACAAATTGAAATGGAGTCAAATGGTAAGCGTATAGATAGAGAGAATAATCCCGTAAGCTATGACACATGCCCTCTTGTCTTTGGTGAGCCTGGAACGAATGCACAGCATTCTTACTTTCAACTTATTCACCAAGGAACCTCAATTGTTCCCGTCGACTTTATCCATGTACAAAAGGCGCTCTATCCTGGTTATGAGCAACACCACCAAGAACTGATAGCCAATGCATCCGCACAACCCGATGCACTGTGGAAAGGGCGTTCTTTAGAAGATTCCCAAAATGATCTACATCGTGAGTTCCCAGGCCGTAGGCCTTCAACGATTATTTCCATGGCAGAGCTGACACCTCATACAATGGGTGCGCTTATGGCCCTCTATGAGATGAAGGTTTTTGTTCAAGGTGTGATCTGGAATATTAATAGCTTTGATCAGTTTGGTGTAGAGCTTGGCAAAGATATGGCCCGTGCTCTCAGTCAATAACAGAAAATGTACCCAATAGTACAAATTTGAGGTTTTATGGTTGATCCTTTATTTAAATGTATTTTTCTAGGTTCTGGAGCGTCCCTCCATACGGCTGATCGACAGCATGTGAACCTTCTCTTTAAAACAAATGAAACCAGCGTGATGATTGATGCCAACGGCGACTCTGTTCGTAGGCTATGGATGTCTGATATCTCTCACCTTGATCTCCATCATATGATCCTCACTCACTATTATGTTGATCATATCCTTGGCGCTGTTGATGTCTTATTCCAGCGCTATGTTATGAGCTTCGGGAATGATGATATTCAACCTTTGAATATTTACGGGACTGAGAAAACACTTTCTGTCTTAGAGAATATGATTTCAGCTTTAGACTCTGATTACAGTGCGTTTTATACGCTCCACGAGATTCCCCATGAGCAATATAAATTTGTGATTGATGATTTACAATTCAACACGTTCCCTGTGGATCATGGTGATATGCCCACCATTGGAATGCGTGCACAGAGTGTTTTGATTGATCGTGGCTTTGTTTATTCAGCCGACACCACACCCTGCCCCAATGTTTTTAATGCTATACAGCCCAACGATATTCTAATCCACGAGTGCCTTGATCATAATCTTGATGAACATCCCATGCATACAACACTCAAGCAATTGACAGATGTCGTCCCTCAACTGAATGTTTCAAAAGTCTATCTTGTCCACATGTACCCAGATATGCAGGCCAATGAAGACAGCATTCAAAAAGAATTAGACAAAACCTTTAATGGGCAGATCGTTTTTGCACATGACATGGAACATGTCTCTGTTTAGATCATAAACATCAAAACCAAAACACCGGATAATGCCACGCGATAAACCACGAAAGGCATAAAGGAATGGTTTTGCAGCCACTTCAGCAGTCCATGGATGGCAATAACAGCTGTGACGAAAGATAATCCAAACACAACCCAGAAATCCTGAGCGATACTGACAACACCCGTTTCATAAGCTTTGTAAGAATACATAACCAAAGCTGAACTGATCACTGGGATAGATAATAACATTGAGAACCGCGCTGCGGCCTCTCGTGTGATTTTGAGGTAGCGCGCCATGGTCATTGTGATGCCAGAGCGTGACGTTCCAGGAATAAAGGCAAGAATTTGGGAAAAGCCAATATAAAATGTATGACGCCATGTGATATCTTCAAAACCAATACTCGATTGTGAACGATCTGCGTGACCTAAAATCAAACCAAAAACAAAACTTGCTGCGGCAATCAATCCAATGGAACGTAAAAAGCTTGAATCAGTCGCATAAAGCGCCGCCCCTACCATCAAGGCCGGTAAAGCACCCACAGTGATCTTCAAAAACAGTTGTTGTTCACGGGAATTGCGTATCTGAAGTGCATCTCTCAACCCAAATACAAGACGAAAACTGTCTCGCCAAAAATAAAGCAAAACGGCCAGAAGTGTTCCACCATGTGCAGCGACATCCATCATCACGCCCTGATCCGCTTCTCCCAAAAAATGCGGTACCAGGATCAGATGGGCACTTGAGGAGATAGGTAAAAACTCTGTGATCCCTTGGACAATGGATAGAATAACACTATGAAGAAGGTCCATGGATGGCCTTTAACCTCGCAGTAAGTGGTTGATTGCTATCATGACGTTACGTTATCAGTATTCAGATGTAAAGGCTCTTGGAACAACTATGACTGTCTACAATCCACCTATTCAAGCCATGTTCGACTCACTCAAACACCACGGTGATTGTGAAAATGTTCTTGAGCAAACTGGTTCTGATTTTGACATTGATCTTATTTATTCCATCATTGATGAGTCCGGAAAACTTGCACGTGATGTCATTGCGCCGACCAATCGCGAGGGCGATCTTGAAGGCAGTGTACTTGATAAAGAGAATCATACAGTCACAACGCCTAAAAGCTTTAAAAATGCCTATGCTCAATATAGAGATGCGGGCTGGAATGCTGTACCTTTTCCTGAAGATTATGGCGGTCAAGGCTTGCCCAGTGTTGTGTCCTTTGCTGTTCAAGAGTTTTGGCAAGCCTCTAACCTATCTTTTGGTCTATGCCCTCTTCTTAACCAAGGTGCTGTTGAAGCCATACTTGAACATGGCTCAGATGAGCAAAAAGAAAAATATCTTCCAAAGCTAGTTTCTGGTGAATGGACTGGCACGATGAACTTAACAGAACCTCAAGCGGGTTCTGATCTTTCTGCTGTGGCGACAAAAGCAGAGCCAAATGGAGAGCATTATAAAATCTCCGGACAAAAAATTTATATCACTTACGGCGAGCATGACTTAGCGGATAATATCATTCACTTGGTTTTAGCACGCCTGCCCGATGCACCAGAAGGTGTTAAAGGAATCTCACTGTTTATTGTTCCTAAAGTGCTTGATGATAGAACACGTAACAATGTCAAATGTGTTGGACTAGAGCATAAACTTGGTATTCATGCCTCCCCTACTGCTGTTATGCAGTATGATGCAGCTATTGGTTATCTTGTTGGGCAAGCCAATGAAGGTTTGAAATACATGTTTACCATGATGAACAACGCACGCTTATCTGTTGGCCTTCAAGGAGTTGCTGTGTCAGAGCGTGCCTATCAACAAGCTGTGATGTATGCAGAAGAACGCACTCAAGGCTTTCCATTAACAAGCAAAGAAGGACGTGTGACCATTGATTATCACCCTGATGTTCAACGCATGCTCCTTAAAATGAAATCACTGATCTTTGCTGGACGCGCTTTGACCTATTGGGCGGCATCCAATCTAGATAAAGCCAAAGATAACTCCAAAGCACAAATTGAAGTTGACCTCCTGACACCGATGGTCAAAGCCTGGTGCACAGATTTATCAGAGACTGTCACCTCTTTGAATATTCAAGTCCACGGTGGGATGGGCTTTGTCGAAGAAAAAGGTGCTGCACAACTTTATCGTGATGCACGGATACTACCTATCTATGAAGGCACCAACGGTATTCAAGCCAATGACCTCATGTTTAGAAAAACAATTCGTGATCAGGGCGAAATGGCTCTTGGTTTTATTCAAGACATGACATCAAAAGTTGAGCAATTTAGTCATAAAGATCTCGAAAAACACACTCATCATCTCCAAAAAGCGCTTAGTGCATTAAAGACAATTATTGGCTATGCCCTTGAAGAAGCAAAAAATGACCCTAATTTAGTTGCTGCAGTCGCTTATGATTACTTGCAAATGTTTTCCGTCACAGCTGCTGGCTATGTTCTTCTACGCGCTGCAAATAAAGATCCAGAACATTATAAAACGTATCAATCCGAAATTGATTACTTCACTTTTTCTGAAGTTTCAAAAGTCCCTAGCCTACTGGATGTCGTGCAATCAACTGGGGCTATTGTACTAAATAGCTAGGCTTTGTACCCAATCCCATCGCTCTTGAAGTTTTTTGATTGTTTGCTTAATCGCTTTGTCATTCACCATATCTTTTGCTTCATCAAACGTGACCCATCTTAGTGCGTTTGACTCATGGCTAACATTGTAATCATCCTCTGTATCTGCCTGCAGTAGATACATAAAGTCATGATGATAATGTTCTGGTACATCTTTATGTGGTTGAGCCGGAAAGATATGACGATCAATACGAAGCACTTCATCTGTGAGTGGTTTAATATTGTCCAAACCTGACTCTTCATGTGCTTCCATCAAAGCCACATCCATAAGCACCGGATGTCCATCTGCATGACCACCAAGTTGCAGCCACATATCAAGCTTACGATGATGTGTGAGCAGAACTTTGGTTTTGGATCGATTAACAATAATAGCTGAGGCGGTTAAATGCCCTGGATTGAAATACTCACGTTCAAAACATTGATCGGTTGAAGAGATCAGCGCAATACAGTGCTTGATAGATTGGGCTTCAATCTCATCATAGGAATGAAAGCCATGAAGGATATTAAGCAGATTTTGTCGTTCTTCAATATGACGACCCGTCAATTCTGGATAAGACGCTTGTTCTACATTGGCCATTATGAGAACTGATCTCCTAAGTAAACACGTTTTACATCGTCATTCTTAGTAATCTCATCCGGAGTCCCCTCAAGAAGAACTTCACCGCCATGTAAAATATAAGCACGGTCAACAATGGATAACGTATCACGAACATTGTGATCTGTGATGAGAACACCAATACCGCGTTCCTTGAGGTGTGATATCAAATTACGAATTTCTTTAATCGCAATGGGATCAATACCAGCTAGTGGCTCGTCCAATAAAATGTAAGACGGGCGCGCAGCCAAAGCACGTGCAATTTCCAAACGACGACGCTCACCACCAGACAAGGCCAGAGAATTCGTATAACGCAAATGTGATATCGAGAACTCGCCTAAAAGTTGCTCTAACATTTCTTCACGTTTATCCGGCTTTGGCTCTGTGACTTCAAGAACAGCGCGTATATTTTGTTCAACATTTAAACCACGAAAGACTGATGCTTCTTGAGGTAAATATCCAACTCCAAGTCGAGCACGACGATACATCGGCAAACGTGTTACGTCTACACCGTCAATATAGACCTTACCGCTATCTGGGAAAATGAGGCCTGTGATCATATAAAAACTCGTGGTTTTGCCAGCACCATTGGGGCCAAGGAGAGCGACAGCCTCACCTTTCTTAAGGCGAATAGAGAAATCACGAATAACGGGGCGTTTTTTATAGCTCTTTGATAAATGCTCAACAAGGAGCATATCATTTGTATCTTTTGCACTTTGTTTTTGTGTTTGTGCCATAACTGTTTCCTACCCAAAGCAGAATAGTGCAAAGCTCAAAAGGGTTCAATCGCTTAATGAGTATTAAATCCGTTTAAATCCCAATCAAAACGCTTAAAGCCTTTTATGTTATTGGGAATTTTATCATAGGGCGCATGACCAAGAACAAAATTGAATATGCCCTGCATACCACCAAATAATGTTTCATAATTTTCGAAAACACGGGAAAGGTAAATACCATCCTCCTCAATGGTCATGCCCTTCTTAGGATTACCCAAAAATTCTCTGGCTTGATCACTGATCTGGTCAAGGATTTTTTCTGCTTCATAAGGTTCTTTTCTTAAATCCGGTGAATAGATAGCAGCTTTGGTCAACACCACAGCTAAAAACCCTTCGCCCGTTGCTCTCAGTATCGTATTTTCGATGTAATTTAAGGTGACAGTGTTGTTGTTAATTGTCCAATTATAATGAGAAAATGGTGATTGGTAGTACGGTTCAGCATAAGTAATGGACTCAAGCGTTTCATCATTTTGCAAAATCACATCAATTGTCAGAAAGTTATAAGCATTGATCCAAAAAGCCAGTGCGTCTTTATAATTATCGGGGGTTGGGGAGGCTTGCAGAGCCTTCATGGCCAACTTATGGCGCTCATCTTTACGCCAATCTTTATAATTCACAGCCGATGTTTCTACACCGTCTATGGTCATGTCCTGAACATAGACGCGCAATAGCTCACCGTAATAACGATTAAATTGTTCAATATTGGCATGTGCGATGCTTGGTAACAATAAACCAAAAACAAAGATCATAAATATTATCAAGCGGTTAATCATGATTACTCCAATTCTCACTTATAACCCAAGATATGTTAATGACACGTTATATTCTAGATAACTTCTAATGCTTGTTGAAGATCATTGATCAAGTCATTGGCATCTTCAATACCAACCGATAATCGAACAAAACCATCATGAATACCCAGCTCTGCCCTGACATCAGCGGGCACAGAGGCATGAGTCATAATAGCAGGATGTTCAATGAGACTTTCCACACCGCCTAAACTTTCGGCTAAAGTAAAACATTTGGTTGTACTCAAAAAGCGTTTTGCACCATCCAGATCTGTATCAAGATCAAGAGAAACCATTGCACCAAAACGATCCATTTGTTTCTTTGCAATTGTATATTGCTCTTTATTACTCTCGAGACCTGGATAGTAAATTGTTTTGACTTTGGGATGGCCAGATAAAAATTTGACTATTTTTTCTGCATTATCACAAGCACGCTGCACACGGACATCTAAGGTTTTAATGCCACGAAGACATAAAAAAGCATCAAATGGACCAAGCACGGCACCAATCGCGTTAAGTAAATACGCCAGGCGATCATAAATCTCATCTAGACCATCTCTAATCACCACTAAACCACCGATCATATCAGAATGCCCATTCAAGTACTTTGTCAAAGAATGCACAACAATATCTGCGCCCCACTCCAAGGGTCGCTGCACGACTGGTGAAGCAAATGTGTTATCAACCACCACGATCAAATCATGTTTCTTTGCGTTTTGAATAACAACTTCAAGATCCACCAAGCGCAACATAGGGTTGGTTGGTGTCTCTAACCAGATCATCTTTGTTTTCTCAGTGACTAAATCATCCAGTTCACTCGTCTCAGAGAAGTTACGATAAGAAAAATTCAGTCCCGATGTTTTTTTGCGCACCTGTTCAAATAAACGCCGTGTCCCTCCGTAAAGATCATCCATAGCAATGACATGATCTCCAGATTCCAGCAATGAAAGAACCGTATCAGTGGCCGCCAAACCAGAGGCAAAACCAAGGCCGCGCGCGTCCTCACCGCCTTCTAACAAAGCCACACAACGCTCTAAGGCATGGCGTGTTGGATTATCACCACGCCCATATTCCATTCCTTGGTGAACACCGGGTTCAGATTGGATAAAGGTTGAGTTGGCATAGATTGGTGTCATCAAAGCGCCATTATTGGGATCAAGTTTTTGACCACCAAAAATAACATCTGTTGAAATGGCTGGACGATTGTTTCTGAGATTATCTTTTATCATAGATATAAAATTCTTATTTTATAATGGTACAGCACAAGATAGCATAAGATAGAAGGGCACTAAATGATAATCACCAGAAAAAAAAGCCTTACTATCCATAAAAGTAAGGCTTTTTGTAGATTTTAATAATTATTCTGATCTAAAAACGAAAATTCAGCGCTCCTGGGGAATTATCGTGGTAGTAAGTCTTAATAAATCCGCTGAACTTACCACCATATGTAGTGACGCCTTTATCATCAGTTGGCTGACGAGTCATTAGGATTTCCCCTTTAACATGGTGCCCATTTGCCATTATTTGAAGAAGTTGTGGATTTGTGTAAATGAATTGCATCATTTCATTAAAAGCTACTAGGACAGTGTCATCGTGCTGAGATGACCCTTCATTGCATTGAAGAACCTCATCAGCGTTAGAAACAAACAGTCGAATACGCTCTGTAAAGTGATCTATCTCTTGAAGAAGTTGTGTCATAGGTAATATCCTTTCTTTTTATTAGATGGAACTATAGTGAAATTGTAGCTAGAAATTTATTATCTTTATTACGCACTATAAAAGTTTTGCCGTCAAACTCTCCATCAAATGTCATGATATCATGTGCATATGGAGTTTTATCAGTCATTTCGATTTTTGCTTTAACAGACAGACCTTGTTCTTTCATCTGTGTTAAAATCGAATTATTTTCGATTTTTTGTTGAATGTCCTGAACAGCTTTTAAGACAGAGTGACTGTGCTCAGCAGAACCTGT
>CAXRKA010000161.1:0-2644 GCA_964231155.1 Alphaproteobacteria bacterium
GTTATATCAACACCCCTGGCATATATAACGATAAACACATCGAAGCATGGAAAAAGATTACTGATGCTGTACATGAAGAGGGTGGGAAAATCTATGTTCAGCTATGGCATGTCGGTCGTATTTCACACAGATCTCTTTTACCCCATAACACTGTGCCGCTTGCACCATCCGCCCTTCAGGCAGACGCACAAACCTTTACAGAAGAAGGCCCGACACAGGTTTCCGAACCCAAAGCCATGGACATTAATGACATTATCAAAACCGTGAATGACTATTCCCATGCGGCTGGCTGTGCCCAGAAAGCTGGATTTGACGGTGTTGAAGTCCATGCAGCCAATGGATATTTGATCGACCAATTTCTTCAAGATAAAACAAACCAGCGTGAAGATAATTACGGTGGCTCTGCAGACAACCGTGTACGGTTTCTCACGGATGTTGTTGGAGCCGTTATTGATGTCTGCGGTGCTGGCTGTGTTGGTGTTCGTCTCTCGCCCACCGGAACATTTAATGATATGAGTGACAGTAATCCTTTACAGACATTTGGCACAGCAATTGAAAATCTCAAGAGTTATGGCCTTGCCTATCTACATATGGTTGAGAGCTTCCCAGGCATTGAAACCCAGAATGATGACACTGCTATTATGAAGCAACTCATTGATCAATGGGATGGTTTTTACATTGCCAATGGTGATTATGACCGTGAAAGCGCTATTCAAGCGATTGAAAGCGGACACGCTGATGCCATTACATTTGGAAGACCTTATATCTCAAATCCAGATCTTGCTAAACGTCTTGAGCTGAATGCACCTCTTGCAGAGGCTGATCCCAATACGTTTTATGGCGGTGATGAAAAAGGCTATACAGATTATCCGTTTTTGAATGAAGCCGAAGCTGCTTAAGGTATATTTTTTACAATTCTGCTGTATTGATCGATCTTTTTGATTACACGTTTGCGTTCTTCTTCAATATTCACCGCAACACAATATCCTTGATGAATATAGTTATTGCGAAATTCTTCACTGACTTTCTTGTATTCACCTTTAACAATTTGTTTCAGACCAATCATTTTACTCCAGTTATTTTTGTTAATTCCCCAGGGGCTTACTGGCACAACTGATAAAACAATATCATCGCCTAAAACTTTGCGTGCAGTCATCAAGGCACGTTTTTGGTGATATTCAATTGTAAAAATATTAGCACTAGTGATTTTATTGGTCTTGATATAATCCTTGATATTCTCAAAGTTTTCACCCGTATTTGTTGAACTATCATCAACAAAAGCGACTTCATGAACATCACTATTTAGGCTCTGCATGTAAGCACTTTCAGATGCATTAATTAACATTTCTTGAAAATCAACATGTTTTGTATCTAAACGACCTAGAAGACCATTAAACCTAATAGCTGCAGCTGTAATCTTATCTTGTATAATCACGCCTCCTGAAAAGATAAACTTTCCAGGCATTTGAGCATTGTCTAGCATGTCCAGTGCACCGCGTATAACCTCACCTGTAGCTGACTTGGCACCTAAGACGATATTGACGTGACCATAACCGTTAGGAAGCACTGGTAAATCAAAAAATAGCTCTGTATTTATATCTTCAAAATTCATCTAACTTTTCTTCCAAATTTAAAATAAGAATACCAAGATAAAGTACTATGTCAACTATATAATACGTCAAATTTCTGGCTTTTTTATAAAAAAATATATATATGAAAGAATATGCCTCATAAGAAAACACACCTTCCAGAGAAAATATGCCCTGTTTGCCAGCTTAGTTTTAAATGGCGAAAAAAATGGGGAAAAGACTGGGATAATGTTGTATATTGCTCAGAACGCTGTCGCCGTAATAAAGACAAAACTTAATGCGTTGAACGTCGTCCAGCTTTAATTCTAAGGGCTGTTCTTTCTGCCACCTTCCAATACCGAAAAAAACGTCCAAGATCTGGTTGTTTCTTAAGGATAACCAAAGGATCACTAGGTATATAAATTACATTAATTTTACCATTTATCATATTGATAAAATTTAATATATTATCGATATTTGTTTCTGGAATATAAATGCTTTTAATCTTTTTTTCCTGAATAAGGGATGACACAACATCTTCTGTTTTTCCACGGTAGATTGTGACATTTCCAAGAGTACATAAGCTTTCATAAATAAAAACAAGACGCTTAAATCCATAGTTTTGTGACTGTAAATATTCATCATCCCAAACATAGATTACTGTTGTATCCTCACCAGCCTCTTGGTAAATAGGATGAAACTCTCCTAAAGCCTCTTCATGTAATAAGATTATGCTTGTCATAAAAGTTCCCCGAGATAAGGGAAGAGCTGCATATTAAGCTCCTGATAGCTATAATCCAATGGTTTATTATCTTTAGAGTTTGTATTTACGTTTGGGCTCGTATATTTCTTAACATTCTCCAGATTAAAAATATAAGGTTTTCGGCTAAATGTGCTGGCCACCCATTGCCATGATAGATTATTGCTCGCCAAATCACCATCAAGCAGGTGATGGAGAAACCATTTCGCTCCAGCTTGCCAGCAAACACGGCGAAAATGAACCACATAGCTTGCCACATAAAGCCTGGTGTGGTTATGCATATAGCCTGTAGTCAGTAAATCATTAATAAAATGAT
>CAXRKA010000162.1:0-5087 GCA_964231155.1 Alphaproteobacteria bacterium
TATTAATAGCTCCAATGAAGTGACACAAGAAGAGTGGGTCATCTATACACAAAGTATCAAAATTGACAAAATTTTCCCAGGTGTTCTGGGGATTGGTTATATTGAGTACGGCCCTGAGGGATATGCGCCTCGGTTGCTTGAAATGCGCAAAGCTCAACTCAAAAACCCAATTATAGATCATATTAAACAAGGGGCAATTTTGGGCGCACTCAAACGCTTAAAAAGCATAGATCGGACGACCATAACAGATTCATTCATTTTAGAGTCTTCGGAGCATCCAGTTTTCCTTCTTATTACACCTTTATATGAGTCTAAGGTGGGTGTTTCTGAGACTGGGCAAGAAAAAGACCGATTGAAAGGTTTTCTTTATGCACCCTTCTTCTCGTATGAGTTATTCAAAGATGTTCATAAGACGCATAGCGTTGAGGGCTTGTATTTAGAAGTCTATGAGGGAAATATAGTCAAACCATCAACAATGATTTTTTATGACTCTCTGGTTGAAGAGTATGATAAGGATTATGAGTCTGAGTTTGTCTACTCGCAGAACGTTGAAACACATCAAAAGACTCTCACTCTGTTGTGGAAAAGCACGAGCGTTTTTAGTGCAAATCATCAAAGCAATTATCCGTTCTTGTTCCTTATTAGTGGTCTCGTTTTTACAACACTCTTTGGCGTTTACATTATCTTGCTAACAATACGCAATGTAAGCGATAAGAATATTATTTTTGGTCAGTTCCATTATCTTGTACCAGTTCTTATCTTGCTTATGGCGAGTGGTTTATCTTTTTATTTACACAATATCTTGGCTGAAAGAGAAATTGGCTATATTAAAAATACGGTTGCTGATGAGATCGATCAGATTGAAAAACTGATTACTATTAAGTCCTATGAACGTTTTAAGGCCCTTGAGCGTATGGCAGAACGTTGGGAGGCCAGTGGCGGAACACCGTATCATCAATGGCAACAAGATGCACGAAGCTATATTACCGATATTGGTGGTTTAACGACCTTAGAGTGGATTGATAATAGCTATAAAATCCGTTGGATTGAGCCGCTTCGGGAGAATAAAACCTTAGTGGGTATTGATGTCTTATTTGATGAAAGTCGCCGCAAAGCCCTTGAGGGCTCTGCTTATAGGCATGGTTTAACACTGACTGAACCAATAGATTTAATACAAGGATATCCTGGTTTTATTGCTTACGTGCCTATTTATATCAATGGGAAGTTTCAGGGATTGATTGGTGGTCTATTTTCTATACAGGGCTTTTTCAATGATATTGCCACAGAAAAAATGAAAGAGCGCTATCATTTTGCTTTAGAGTATGAAGGCAGAAAGTTCTTTTTCAATACGGGCAACGTCCAAAGAAGTCTTTCAAATATTGAGATGTCTGGGCGGCTCAATATTCTTAACCGAGATTGGACGTTGAGGGTACGACCAACACAGAAGTTTCTGCAATCTGAACGCTCTCAGCTTCCGTTTATTGTTTTATTTGCCACATTTTTCTCTGGATTTTTAATTTGTTTAACCGTCCATTACATCATTATTTCCAGAATAAAATCCATCAATCTTAAGAAGAGTGAAAACACGTTTCGTATGGCTATGGAGAATGCCTCCATAGGCATGGCTTTCTCAGGTGCCAATGGAGAGTTCTTGGTTGTCAATAAAGCGCTTTGTGAGCTTCTGGGATATTCAGAACAAGAGCTTTTGTCCATGGATATACACAAAATTACCCATCCTGATGATCTGAACAAAAGTATCAGCTATATCATTAAAATGGTGAATGGAGAGATAGATACCTATCAAATAGAAAAAAGATATTTCCACAAAGATGGTGTAGTGATCTGGGCACTACAAAGCGTTTCTGTTGTTCGTAAGCCCAATGGTCAGGTCAAACATTTTGTCTCGCAAATACAAGACATATCAGCACGCAAACAAATGGATAAAATGAAAAGTGAATTTATATCGATTGTTAGTCATGAGCTAAGGACGCCTCTGACATCCATTCGTGCCTCCTTGGGTCTAATGGAAGCAGATGTTGCTGGTAAATTGCCAGAAAAAGCAAAAGAACTTGTCGACATTGCATATAAGAATTGTGAGCGCCTGATTGTTCTTATCAATGATATCTTAGATCTCAATAAGTTGGATGCTGGTAAGATGAGCTTTAACTTTAAAGAGGTCAACTTATTAGAGCTTATTGAACAGGGCGTAAAAGAAAACAAAGGCTATGCAGATAAGCACGAAGTTGCATTTAAAGTTATGAATGTTCAAGATGACGCCGTTGTCAACGTAGACCCTATACGATGGCAACAAGTGTTTTCTAACCTATTATCCAATGCGGCAAAGTTTTCTCCCAAGAAAGCTGCCGTTGAGATTTATACGGATATTCATGGCAAGATGGTCCGCACATATGTCAAAGATCATGGCCCCGGTATACCAGATGAATTTAAAAAACAAATCTTCAAAAAGTTCTCTCAAGCTGATTCAACATCAACACGTATTAAAGGTGGAACTGGTTTGGGCTTACACATTAGTAAAGAGATTGTTGAAACCATGAAGGGAAAGATCGGTTTTGAAACAGAGAAAGATAAGGGCACAACGTTCTGGTTTGATCTGCCGCTTGTTACTCCGACAGCAGACAAAACAGAACATAAAAATAAAAAATCTGGGCTAGCAAAAGTTCTATTTGCTGAAGATGAAGAGGATTTTATAAAGGTGATCTGTGAGCCTATAAAAGAAAAGGCTGAATTTGTGACTGTCACAAGTGTTTCGGGGGCGAAAACAATGTTGAGACAGAACAGGTTCTCTTTAGCAGTTATTGACCTTCAAATGCCTGATGGCAGTGGCGAGGAATTAATATCTTATATTCGAGATGTTTTAAAAGATGAGGGTACACGCATTATGTTGCTCACGGGAAGTGAGCTATCAGATGCGATTACAAGTAGGGTCGATTATACAATGGTTAAAGCCCGCAATACAGAAGACCAGATTCGAGATAAGATTCTCGAGTTGGCCAACAGCGAGAAAGGCTAAGGCATGTCTGCAAAACTTGAGCAGCTACTTTATATTGATGACGATGAAGATATCCTCACTTTGGCTAAGATGACATTGGAGGCTGTTGGAAACTATACAGTGGATATATGTAACAATGGCCAAGAGGGGATCGAGAAGGCACTTGAGATCAAACCAGATCTCATCATGATTGATGTGATGATGCCTGTCATGGATGGGTTAATGACTCTCCAAAAAATGCTTGAATATGATGCACTCACAAAGATACCTATCGTCTTTATGACAGCACGTATTCAGCCGGAAGAGGTTCAATCGTATTTACAAAAAGGGGCGACAGCCGTTATTTCAAAGCCATTTGATCCAATGGAGTTGTCAGGGCAAATAAAACAAGCATGGGAAGACTATTATGGTTGAAGATATGAAACGCCAGTTATTAACGCTGCGTAAGAACTATCAAGAGCGCCTCAAGGGTGAAGTTGAAGATCTTAAGGTCTACTATGATGCTTTGGAGCAAGACCGTACAGACGTGAAAGATGATCTGCTCACCCTATCACACACTTTGGCGGGGAGTGGTGCAACTTATGGGTTTCGTAATATTAGTACCTATGCTTTTAGAGTAGAAAAGGCGATAGAGGCTGAAGACTTTAATGATGCAAAATCACATCTTTATGATTTAATTGATGCTTGTATTGGAGCAATTAAAAAAGAGATTAGAATAACAGGCACAAGCAATGGCCAATCAAAGGCAGCTAAAAAATCATTTGATATTTTGCTGGTTGATGACAGTGAGTCAGTACGCGATATATTGCAGCATACATTTAAAGCGGCTGGATGTATGGTTACAACAGCGCCAGATGGTGAGAAGGCATTGGCTCAAATGCTACAAAATAAGCCAGATTTGGCCGTCTTTGATCGTAATATGCCAGGTCATGAGGGCTTTGTTATTGTTGATAAAATGAAGGAAATGCCAGACCTGAAAGATATACCTGTTGTGTTTCTCACGGCAGAAGACAGTAGTGATGACATTATGAAGGGAATTGAAATGGGCGCAGTGGATTACATTACCAAGCCATTTAACCCTCAGGAAGTTGTTGATATCTGTCTTGATATTCTTAACGGCGATGAAATCGTTTGATCGTTTTAGTATTCCGCTGTTTAATAGCGTTGAATGAACGAAGAAACAGTCAAAAAAATTTGTATCTTTGGGCTTGGTACCAACGCTTGAGTTCAGTGAAATCAGTTATTGGCACCGTATTAACTAAAGTTATAAACAATGGTAGCGCCGATAATGATGAGAAAACCCCCAAGGAGTGTTGCTAGATTGATTTGAATGCTTTGAAAGATAAGATAAGCAAAAACCGCTGTAAAGAGTGGATAGGTAGCCTCGATAAAGGAAGCAAGCGTTGCATTTTTTTCTTCAATAGAAATAAAAACCATTAAGTTGGCTGTCATATAGCTAGCAATCATAATAACAAGCCATAATGGGAGAGTTTGCGACCCCATGATTGATTTAAAGCTGTCATGAAGGCCACCCCATTTATAGGCAATCAAACCATATACAGGCATAGAAAAAAGGGTATAGATAAACATGAGACTTGCTGGAGATATGCCATTTTTTACGAGATGCTCAGAAATTGGATAAGCAACACCCCATAGGATTGCAGAACCAACTGCGTAAAGAAGCCAAACCTCAATCATAATATCTAGTCCTTGAATTATTTTCTCTAGAGTTATAAGTCTGTAATATTATGGGTGGTCTATTCAAGATTGTATGTAAGGTAAATTAACGCTTGTATTACAGTGTTTTGTATATTAAAAGATCATTTGCGTTATATTACTCTTACTAGAATGATATTATTTGGAGAGAGTCGGTCTTTTCGGTGCATCTCAGATCCTAGGAGTTTGAATAAGAGTAGCATTAAGTTGCATAGCGTAGCTTAGTGCAGTCAATGCTCTTTAATAACCCCAATGCTAAAGGAGACAATCATGGCAAACGGTACAGTAAAATTTTTCAATACAACTAAGGGATATGGTTTTATCGAACCTGAAGATGGATCAAAAGACGTTTTTGTTCACA
>CAXRKA010000163.1:0-7804 GCA_964231155.1 Alphaproteobacteria bacterium
GATGAGACGATTGAAAATGCGCAATGGATTGAAGATGATCAAACCAATGGTACACCGGCTATAAATATCTATGCACACTACACAGAGGGTCAAACGATTTGGCCGCGTGGCTTGTCCCTAGAAAGTGTTCAAACCAAAGGGGCAGTTGAGATTGCAAATATATCAACAGATGAGATTGGTGTTGTGCAAGGGCTTGTTGACTCTGATCCTGATGTAGACGCTATACACCGTTTGATCTTTGGTGTTGATGCTGATTTTAAATTCAATGATGGACCAGTGTCTGTTGTAAAGAATGGAACCTATTCACCATTTAATTCACAAAATACACTGTGGTCAAAATCAGAATGTTTTCCATTGTTGTACCTACCATCGACAGTAACATTCCGCTTTACCGATATTTTACGTGGTTATGTGGCACAACGTTGCCTTTGGGCGATGGGCTATAAAGTGGCCTTTACACCATCATCAGCCTATCAGTATCGTAATGTGCATGATTATTATAAAGATCTTGTTGATGAGGTCCCTTGCTATACTGAAGCACGCCAATTGATCGATACATTGAATAATGTGGATCTTTCTGGTGATGCATTCGTAGATATTCTAACATGTTATAAAGGCTTGGAAAAAGTTAGGATTGTTCAGCCTGAGGAGGTGACACGGTTGTCATTGTGGTTGAAAGACCTCAAAGAAATTATGGAGAAAGCTTAGTCATGAAGCCGATAATTATCAGAATACTTAGGTTTATTAGAAATATTAAACGACTAGCTTTGCTCGTGTTTTCTGGCGAGTTTTATAAAGTATCATTTTATATTGATGCCAATATGCGTTGCTATCAATTTTCAAAAAAAGCGGTTGAAACAGTCGCAGATAAAACGCGTGAAGCAGCCATATGTGTCTATGGTGATAAATGGAACGGCTACAGCAATGCTCTAAGACCAGAGATATGCTCAGGTTTTGCAAAGGTTGTTGATAGCATTAATAAAAATACAGTTCGTTATCTTGAGATTGGTTCAAATAAAGGCTTGTCGATGTCGTTCATTGGAAACTATATTAAGCATAAACAATTAAAGATGAAACTTGTATCGATAGATCCTTATTTCACAGATGGCTATGTCGAAGGTGAGGGGGCACCCTGTTCAACAATTGCATCTAAGAAGTCCAGGCATATTGTTATTGATAGGAAAATACGGGATGGTGCGTATGAGTTGTATAAGTCTTTAAAGCTTAAGGTGGATCATCATGAAAAGCCTAGCAATGAAGTTCTATTAGAATTTCAATCAACAAAAGAGCGCTTTGATGTCATCTATATTGATGGCGGACACGAACGTTTTATACCTTTAGTCGATACAGCTCTTTCACTCAATGTTCTTAATCCAGGTGGCTTTATTATCCTAGATGATTGGCAGTGGCGTGATATTAAACCATTAAAAGATATCTTTGATAATGTTGCAAAGCCTATTTATGTATCATGGAAAATTGCAGCTTACCGTATAGATAACCCTCCATTAAACTAGGATACCTATGTTACACTCTTTTGTCAGTTGGGATTGTTCCTTTCGTAACTTCTTTCACCTTGTTCATGGGCTTGCTGAGCAAGACTTTGATAAAGATCAGTTTGAGCTCATTTACGTACAGCAGCGCTCAAAAGAACATGCTGATGCCTATAATCATGCATTTGGTTTGAAATCATTATCTGATTTGGAAGAAGAATATAAAGATCAGATCAACTTTAAGGTTCTCTACCTGGATCAACCAGAGACAAGCGTTTACAACCTTGGTGTCGCGAATAATGCTGGTATTGAAGCAGCGCAAGGTGAATACATCTCAGTTATGGATGGTGACATGTTACTTCATCCTCAGTTTCTCAATGTTTTGACGGAGTTTCATGAAAAGCATAAAGGTTTGGGCGTGGCTAATGTGTTTAGGCATATGTGTGAATACCCTGTTGGTGTATCTTCTTATAGTGATTGGGATAAAGGTATTGTTGATCTAAAACGCTGTTTAAAAGCATGTGAAACACGCTTGATCCAGACACCGCGTACCGTCGGTAATATGGGACCACTGGTATCTGCGCATAAAGACCATTGGTATGTGATTGAGGGCTATGCATCAGAACCTCTTTGGGCAACATCAGCATCTATCGCTGGTGGAGATGCCAATGCACGCTTAGAAATGGTAACAGGTCAAAAAAGCTTGGCTCTACAGAATGTTTACGGTGTTCATCCTTGGCACCCCTTAGGTTATGCTCGACAAGGAAGAACAGATAAAAAACAACTCGTGCTTAATTATATGAGCCTTCAAAAGCAATTGCTGGCGGCAGCGCGTGATAACAACTGGTTTAAACATAGTGATCGTAAGGCGGTCTATGAACGGATTATGTCTGATCCTAATCATCAGAAAATTATAGAGAATGTTCATGCTGAAGAGCGCCTAGATTTTGAAGCTGGTGGCATTATTCCCAATAAACAGCGATATCAGCTCTTCAAAAAGAAATACTCAACAGCCATTGCACCTTACACAAAACATAAGGCTGCACTACCAGTTGTTAAAAAGACTAGGAAGGCGATCAGTCTTGTGCAAGAGCGCTATGTCCTCCCAACACTTCGAAAAATGACAAGGAAAGAACTAAATATAGCCAATCCACCCATCTTTATTGTCGGCCTTCAAGGTGGAGGTCTAACACTGGTCTCACGTATTTTTAGGCGTCATAAAGACGTGGTGAGCATCAATGGTAATAATAGGTTCTGGAGTGCTGGTGACGAAATGCAGAATGAATGTGCCAAAAATCTCCCAGAAGATTTTCGTCTTTTCCATTGCCAATACTTTAACCAATATCCTTTCCAACGTGGTGGTTGGATGTATGGCACCAATGACTACGTTGACCACTTTATCAAAGGTGAAGATGACTATAGTGAGAAAGATGCCAAAGTCTTTACATCTGTGATTGAAGGCATGATACGTCGTTACGCATCAAATACCTCAACAGCCCGGTTTATTGATAAGAGCCAGAGCTATGGTCTTAAAATGCCACTTTTCAGAAGAATTTTTGCGCAGCAAGGTGTGAAATTTCTTGTGATGACACGCAATCCCTATATTGCGATTGTAAAATCGGCTAAAAAACCAGCGTTATCAACACTGCATGATAAATCGGAAGACGAAGTTTTAGAGTTGGCGGCACAGCATTATTCCAACTGTATGCGTGAGATGGTAAAAAACGCATCCGATCAAGACACCTACATGATTCAATTCGAAGATTTTCTTCAAAAGCCTAAAGAACATATCTCGAATATATGTGACTTTATGGGATTGAGCTTTGATGAGGATATGTTGCCTGCACCACATCATGAAGCTGAACACAAATGGTATCCTATTCGACCGTCTATCAATCAAGATACATATAAGAATTTGACTCAAAAGCAAATAGATGTTGTTAATCGTTATTGTGATGATTTGTTTGAGCCTCTGGGTTATGAGAAGATCAAGTCTCAAAAGAAAAAGGCGGCTGTGTAATGCCAAAATTTGATGAAAAAAAACTGATTTTTATCATTTCACAGCCACGCAGTGGATCAACACTGTTGCAAAAAATACTATGGCAGCACTCAAAAATTCATACGATTGGTGAACCATATTTTGCATTTTTTCCACTTTTACCGTTGAGCAGTAAAGCAGAAACCATTACTGACTTTGCAATTCCTAAAGCTTATCAGCAGTTGAAGCTCTTTTTGGATTCTGATGATAAAAATCGTACTCAGTTTCAAAAAGACACCAAAGCGACTTTGCTCAATATGTATGGACGCGCCATGCAGGGACAAAAAGAGATATTCTTCCTTGATAAGAGCCCCAAGTATCATAATGTCTTGCCAGAGCTTCAAGAACTCTTTCCAGAGGCAACCTATATTTATCTTATTCGCCATCCTTTATCAGTGTTAGCATCCTTGATGAAATGGTCCAAAGTTCAATGGTCGCATTTACGAAAAAGTCGTGATGATTTAGAAGAGGGGCCCAGAACGATTATCCGTGCACTTTCTGAACATAAAAATAAATCCAATCATATCAAGATTCATTTTGAAGAGCTGGTTAAGAACCCTCAAAAGCAAATTTCCATTTTGCTCTCTGTGATTGGCTTAGAATTTGAGCCGGACATGCTTGATTATCAAAAAGACAATGTGCCAGAAGGTGGCTGGAATGTTTCTGGAAATACAGGGTCTTTTGATCACATTGAGAACAGCAGTGCAGACGCCTGGCAAAAGTATTTTAAAACCCCACAGCTCAAGTTGCTGGCTAAGGGATACATGAAAAACCTCGGTGATGATACCCTTAATCAATTTGGTTATGAGCTGTCTGAAACGTCTGAGCTTTTGAGAAAACCAAAATATATAAGCTTCCTGCCACCAGTTTTTTCGTGGCCGATGTTGATGAAACCAAAGCTATCACTGTTGACACGCAACCTTATTTTTATCTACTCGGCCTTGTCTTGGGTCGAGTGGAAGTTGATTAGGCTTTTAAGACGCAAAGATATTTATAAATAATTTTGAATAGTAAGGATGGGCATTGGCTATGCTATATGTTGTTGGATCTATACTACTTAACTCGCGAGAGCGAATAAAACACCTGAGAGACAATCTAAAGTCGATGGAACCGATTAAAGACGTTCTTCAATGGGACTTTAACATTGATGGGAAATATGCCTCAAAAGCTGAGGAATTGATCAAAAGCGTATGGCCAAACGCCAATATTACTTCTGATGGACAATCAACATATTATAAAGTGATCAAAGGCCAATTGGATCGCGCAGAACAATCTGTTGGAGAAAATGGATCTGCCTTTTTCTGGCTCGAGGATCATTGGTTTGTCTGCACTGAACCACAACGTGCAAATGAGTTGTTTCAGAATTTTCAGAATGGAAAAGCAGACGTATTGACCATTTCTCATCTTAAGACATCATGGGAACGTAAATCATTGCTGGGGGCTCAAAATACAACGCCAAGTTTTATTGAGTATGAGGTGTCTAACAAGACACAACCTCAGGTTTGGGAGAAATATCCTAAAGCCTATGTGACTGGGCTGCCATGTGTATATCGGATTGGCTTTGCCCAGAAACTACTTGAGTTTAATAAAGTAGATACAGATTCAGAAAAGCGCCCTCATGGCTATGAGCTTACGCCGTCCAAGGCTAAACAGTTTTTTGAAGAGCATGGTGGCTTCATAGAATGGGTGGCACGTTTTCATGTGTTTCGTGAGGTTTTTAAGCGGAATAAACATGCGCGTGCTTTAGAGTATAAAGATGCTAAATCTCTTCTCAAGTTTCGAGAGAAAGGCCTTTTCTCATGACGAAAACGTTGGAAGCGGCTTTCCAAAGATCAATAGGAAGTGAAGATGCGTTTGATCATAAACGCATTCTTTATATTGGTTCAGAGTCTTATGATGCACCATGTGTCACGTTTCTCCAGGGACTTCAGTCTTTGGGCTTTGAAGTTTTGGTCATAAAGCGCAGTAATATCAATTCGTGGTTTTGTGAAACCATTATTGATGAATATGAAGGTCAAGATATTGATTTCATTCTCTCAAATCTACATTGGGGAACACGTTGGGATTACTACGAGACAATGGATTTCCCGAATGTGCCGAAAATTCTCATCGACGGCGATGATGATGTTGTTAGTGGTGATTGGCGTAAGAAATATGCTTTTTATCATCAAAGATATAAGGTTTTATCACCGGATAATATTCCTCAAACAGATAATGTCTATACAGAGCGTTGGATAACGCCAATGGGTGATTATCAGCCTGATATCGTCTTTTGTGCTCAGAAGGGGTTTGATAATCCAGCCTATTATATACCCTTTGGTATTCAGAATGAATATCTGAGCTATACAAAAGAGAATGAGAAAGCTCCATTTATGGAGCGGTCTTATTTTGCTGCTCATGTTCCAGGCCCAGGTATTCACCGTAGACGTACAGAACGTTTATCAAAATTACTGAATAAAACACCATTTTTGCCCTTTATTCATACGAACTCTGTAAGGGGAGAGGCCCATGTTCATAATAAGATCAAAGCGGCTACAGAATTAGATAAAAATAAGCACAGTTATCATCGCTGGCAGCAGTTTAGTGATTATTACAAGCTCTTACAGAATACTAAAATTTTGATTTACCCAGGTGTGGATCATTGGCCATTTTGGGATTCCAAGAGACCATGGGAAGCATTGTCTCAAGGCACAATCTTACTTATGAAACAGCCAACAATTGATGTTTCAGCTTACCCATTGACAGAGTTGGCAGAAGAATGTGTCTATGATGGATATTGGGACTTAACAAAACATCTCCATGCTTTTTCAAAATCAAGTGATTTAGAAGCGCTTAGAGATCAAATGGCGGAGAACGCCTTAAAATATTTTACTCCTGAGCCGATTGCGCGTTATGCTCTCTCTATCATTAAAGGAGAGATGAAATGACAATAACACTATTTTCATCACCCAAAGCATTTACAGGCCATTTTGGGGTTATACAAACAAATGCTTTTCGTAGCTGGGCGCAGCTCTCTGATACAGATGTTATTATATTTAACAGTGACGATACGGCACAGGCGGTTATCAAGGAATGTGGTTTTAAAACGTTTGATGTTGATGCCAATAAGAATGGCGTTCCCATCCTAAGCCAAATGTTTCAAACGGCTGTGAGCAAAGCTAAAGGGGATTATATTCTTTTTACAAATGCCGATATTATTCATTTTCAGACAATAGTTGATTGCGCAAAGCATCTGAGCCAGATGTATACGGATTATGTTGCTTATGGCCACCGTGTTGATTTGGATATTACAGAAGAAATTAACTTTAAAGATGGATGGGATAAAGATATACAGTCAGCAGCTAATCAGCGTGGTGTTTTACATGGGCCTACAGGAATTGATTACTTCTTGATGCCTAAAGCAAGCTTTGAACGATTTAATATGCCTGATTTTACAATTGGTCGCCCAGGTTGGGATCAATGGACTTTGCGTCGTATTAGAGAGCTTGGACTGCCGTCTATAAATATCACAGCTGATAATACAGTTATTCACCAAAATCACGACTATTCTCATCATAAAGATGGAATTCAAGGGGTTTGGGAAGGTGAAGATGCTCAAAAGAACCGTAAAATGGCTGGTGGTTCACACCATGCTTTCCTGACCATCAGTGATGCAACACATAAGCTACAAGATGGTAAAATTATAAAGAATGACGTTTCAGCTCTTCGCTCTTTTTATATATGGGGTGTTACAAAGCCAGTTATTCGTCCCATTTTTGTCAATAGCAACATACTCTATTCATGGCTAAGGTCAAAATTGGGTGGTGCATTTTAAAAAGCGGGACTAAAATGCTTCATACTATGTTATCTGTTCAAACAAAAAAGTTTATCAAACGTATTCTCCAAACGCCTGAGGATGTTATTGCGCGCTCTAAGGTTAAGGGGAAGAAGCGCATTTATCATTATCATGTGCGTAAAACAGGTGGAACAACCATCAATAATGCATTTTTGAGTAATGCAACAAATTACACGGCTGACGATCTTTACAACAGGCTGGCCCATAAATATAACCACAGGGTGATTGATGGAGATCAAGTTTATGTCGGTTGGTATGATGACAATATCAATTCTGGTCTTTATACTTATGCCTTTTCACACCGGCCTATGCATGAACTGCATATTCCTGAAGAGGTTTTCACAGTCACTTGCCTGAGGGACCCCTGTAAGCGTGTTGTGTCTCACTACAATATGATTGCCCATTACAAGAAATCAGGCATCCAACATGAACGAACAGATC
>CAXRKA010000164.1:0-3110 GCA_964231155.1 Alphaproteobacteria bacterium
TTTGCGCAAAACTCTCAACAAGCGCCTGAACTCGAAGGCCATTATCCTCTGGTGTACCAACGCCAGGCGCATCTTGTGGATCTAAGCTATCACAATCAAAAGATATACCCCAACCCTTCGGTGCCGAGCTTGCAATTGTAATAGCCTCTTTGAGACAAACATCTAAGCCTCGATCATGAATTTCTTCCATCTCATAACAACGCACACCAAAACGATCTAAAAATTCTTTTTCCTGCGCCTCATAGGAACGCACCCCAATAAGCGCCACATGATCAAAATGAATCTTTGTTTTTTGATCACCTAATTCACAGAGATGTCGATCACCATGCCCCAACAAATGCGCCAAAGGTGTACCATGTAGATGGCCGCCCCATTTACTTCCTGATGTCAAAGATGTAATGGGTCGATGTGCATCCATATGCGCATCAATCCATAACAAACCAAATTGTTCATGCGCATCCAAAGCACGAACGATACCAGACCATGTTCCCATAGCAATAGAGTGCTCACCACCGACAACAAAAGGAAAGATATCATCTTGATCAGTCAGTTTTATGGACAAACTGTGTTCGAGCCTTTCAGAAAAAGACAGAACCTCTGGATAAACCTTATCCATTTTCAGATCATCAATGGGGTTGAGTCGATCGGGGTTGAGTGTACACATATCAAACTCAATATCATACAGCGATTGAAGTTGGTCAAAATAACCCCATTCTTCAAGAGCTTCAGGGCTCCTTCCAGTTCCAATATAACCAGAGCCCCAGCCTTGTTGTGCTTTTACCGTATAAACATTTTTTGTCATGAGTATATTATAAAGTATATAGCCTAAGCTTGTCACTAATGACGTGCTTGGAAGAACGCATAGATCTTTTCTGCCATGCTTTCGCTTACGCCTTCAACGGCCAGCAAATCCTCAACGGCTGCCTGCCCAACAGCCTTGGCAGAACCAAAATGCGACAGTAAAGCCTTCTTTCGTTTTGCGCCAATACCAGATATTTCATCCAGTGGAGAAACATAAATGGCTTTTTTACGGCGCGTGCGATGTGACCCTAAAGCAAAACGATGCGCCTCATCTCGTAATCTTTGAATATAGTAAAAGACCTGGCTGTTTGCCGGCAAAGTAAACTCTAGTTTGTCACGTATATGGAACTTCTCTTCGCCTGCTTTACGTTCTGGGCCTTTAGAAACCGCCACTACAGGTAAATGGCTTAAACCAAGCTCATCCAGTGTTTCTGTCACAGCTGAGAGTTGCCCTTTACCCCCATCAATAATCAAGAGATCTGGCCATATCACCACAGAATTCTCTTCCTCTTCTGCTTTGATCATTTTTGAGAACCGACGGTCAATCACCTCACGCATCATCGCGTAATCATCGGCTGTTTCTGAGGCATGTTTTATATTGTATTTACGGTATGCATTGGTATCAAAACCATTGGATGTCGCAACAATAACAACACCCACAGGTTTAGAGCCCGAAATATGAGAATTATCATAGACCTCAATACGTTCCGGCGTATCATCTAAGGAGAAGGCCTCAGCCACTTCACCAAGAAGGTGATGCGTTTTGATATGCTCTGACATGTAGCGTGTATGAGAGTATTTAGCATTCTCTCTGGCCTGATCTATAAGACGGAGCTTCTTACCACGCTGTGGGACCTGTGTAGAGACTTTTGTACCAACACGCTCAGACAACATGTCCTCAATGAGCTGTTGGTCCGCCACCTTATGACTCAAGAGTATATCTTTAGGTGCTTCAAAGCGTTGATAAAACTGCCCCATAAAGGCCGAAAGCACATCTTCGATAGGTGTATCCTTGTCATGCTTTGGAAAATAAGCCTGGTTACCAAAGTTACGGCCATTGCGATAGAAAAACACTTGAACACAGGTAATATCAGCCTCTTGATGCGCCACGATCACATCCGCATTTCTGACAATATCAGCAACATTGATGTCTTGCTGGGTTTGGATTTTTGCTAAAGCTTCAAGCTGATCACGGTAATAGGCCGCCAACTCATATTCTTGTGCCGTACTGGCATTTTGCATTTTCTGGTTCAATTGATTGCGAATATCCGTTTCCTTCCCTTCAAGGAAATTTTGTACATTCTTGACCTGTTGTGCATAGTCGGTTTGAGAGACTTTCCCCACACAGGGCGCTGTACAGCGTTTGATATGATATTGCAAACATGGACGAGAACGGTTTTTAAACACATTATCCGAGCAATTACGCAGCTGAAACACCTTATACAGCGCATCCAGCGTTTGATAAACCGCCCCAGCCGAGGCAAATGGCCCATAGGACAATCCAGTTTTACGCTGTGCTCCTCTGTACGACATTAAGCGTGGGAAGTCTTTATCCGTAGACATATGGATATACGGATTCATCTTATCATCACGCAGCAAAATATTATAACGTGGCTTGAGTTTTGTAATCATATTGGCTTCAAGGAGAAGCGCTTCAACCTCAGTTTTGGTATGGGCGACTTCCATACTCAAGGTTTCAGCAACCATACGTTTTTTACGCGTCGAAAGTTGCTCAACATTTGTATAAGACGAGACACGGCGCTGAAGGTTTTTGGCTTTCCCCACATACAGTACACGCTCACCCTCACCCAACATGCGGTAAACACCGCTTGTTTTAGGCAGTTTTTGAGCAAAATCACGAATGATGGATCGGCCTCGATCTATAGGTGTGTCTTGACTGTCTTTTTTATCTGTCATGCTCACCAATATAGAGAGATCCCCTATAAAATCTAGGATTTAAAGATCTCAGTTGTGGATAAGTTTGTGGGTAAGCGTTATAGCTTTAGTGATTGATGGATCAAATGCGTAGCGTTTTCAGCCAAAGCTTCGGCCTGAATGTGCTCTTCCCAATCTTCAAACGACATATTGCGTTGTGCCTTATGCGGTAAATACCCACGGTAAAGATAAAATATATCTTTGACATCATTTGTATTGCTCACATCAAAACCAAAAAAACCTTCTGGGCTCAACGTATTAATAATGCCTTTGACTTCTTCACGGTGCCTTTCCATAGCTGCCCAATCTGGTTTCAGTGCTTTTTCTTTCTCAAGTTGACTGAGATACCACTGTATAGCTGAAACCTCGCGCCC
>CAXRKA010000165.1:0-8289 GCA_964231155.1 Alphaproteobacteria bacterium
TCAGCGTTTCTCGTTTCTTCTACAATATAACGCAAAGCGCGAAAACAACCAGGCGTTAAAGGTTAAGAAGAGATAAAACGACACATCAGATAATTTGACATAGTTTTAGAATCGGGTACAATAGGCGCCATATTACAAACATATAAAACGACACAACCATGAATTTAAAAACTACCCTTGCCCTCTCTCTTAATGGCTTCTCTCCCAATATTGAAATAGAGACCAAAGCAGGTACTCTTTTGGTTGAAAATCTTGAGCTTGTAGAACTGGTAACAAATCCACAAGATGGAGAACCTGGAGCTGTTGTTAATGTCACAACTCAGAAAAATAAAACTGCGCAGTTTACTTTAAGCAAAACAGAGTTAGAAAATAGTTTGAAACAGAAAGAAGCAGCGGGTAAACACGGTGCCTATCTTGCCTTTGATGAAACACTACGCATTCTTCAAAAAATGGAAGAGCAAGAAACAGCCACAAGTATTGCCGTTGATGCTGAGGTTTTGGAACTTTAAAATCAATGACAAAAACAATGTATAAAACCGCCGCAAGGCGGTTTTTTTATTGATCAAACCCATCAATAAAGTCGTAGATATTTAAAGTAAAGACCTTTTAAATCTTACGCTTTATAAAGATAATTGATGTAGTATAATGAACGTCGCAAACGAAAAGTGATCAAGAACAATGGCTAAATTTACCCTCCCTGATAATTCTAAGATTAAAAAAGGTTCAAATATTGATGCCTCCAATGGCAGCAACAATAAAAAAACCTTCAAGATTTACCGTTGGTCACCCGACGATGATGACAACCCACGCACAGACACGATCACCATTGATACAGACCAGTGCGGACCGATGGTCTTAGATGCCATTAATTATATTAAGAATAGTGTGGATACAACACTCTCCTATCGTCGCTCCTGTCGAGAAGGCATTTGTGGATCTTGTGCCATGAATATCAATGGAACAAACACATTGGCATGTATCACATCAATTGAAGAATTAGATTCTGAAAACATCAGCATTTATCCACTGCCTCACATGCCTGTGGTTAAAGATTTGGTTCCAGATCTTAATCACACCTATGAGCAATTGGCCTCTATTCAGCCTTGGCTGCAATCTGATACACCCAATCCAAAACGTGAGCGCCTTCAATCACCTGAAGAGCAAGAACTCATTGATGAAGCTAGTAAATGTATTTTGTGTTTTTGCTGTTCGACGGCTTGCCCCAGTTATTGGTGGAACTCTGACCAGTTTTTAGGCCCTGCTATTCTTTTACAAGCCTATCGTTGGTTGATGGATAGTCGTGATGATGCTAAAGCAAAGCGTCTTGAGAATCTTGAAGACCCTTTCCGCCTTTACCGTTGTCATACAATTATGAATTGTACCAACACCTGTCCGAAAGGTTTGAACCCAGCCAAAGCCATTGCTGAGATTAAAAAGCAAATGGTGGCCAGAGAGCACTAATCCCTCTTCATACAATCTGACCTATTGACAAGCCACGCAGTGTTATGGCTTTCTGTTGTGCATGACAACGACACAAATTTATATCATCGCTGGGCTCATCGCGTATTTTATCTTGATGATCTATATTGGGATCACACAGGGACGAAAATCTGATCATACAGGTTTTGTTATTGGTGCACGTGATGTTGGCACACTACCAACCATTGGCTCTCTTGCCGCAGGTTTTCGTGATGGTGCCGGCATTGTCTGGTGGATATCTGCGGCTTATACAGCTGGCTACAGTGTGTTATGGGGTGTTCTCGGTGCTTTTATCGGCTTTTCTACCTACGCAATTGTTGGCCCCAAAGCGCGTGCAACAGCCAAAGAACGCGGCTATGTTACGATTGGCGCCATGATTAAAGACCAAATTGGCCCACTCACAAAGCGCTTTGTCTCCATACTGATTGCTGTTTTGGCCCTCGTCTTTATGGCGATGCAGTTTTACGTCTGCGCCAATATTTTCTCAACTGTTCTCGATCAACCACGCTGGATGGGCACGGTTGCTATCGGTGTTATCGTGGCTTTTTATCTTTTCTCTGGCGGCTATGGCTCTGTTGTCAAAACAGACCTCTTACAGTTTATATTGATTGTTGGTCTGATCTTACTGCCTCTCTTTGTGGACCTTCCTCAAAAGGCAAAAAGTTTTGAGACCTTCGTCAATTTTGATATGAGCAACACGATTGCCATCTTCTTGCTCTTTGTCTTTTGGCCTTTATCTTTGGCCGACACATGGCAACGTGTTTTTTCTGCGCGTGATGATAAAGTGATCCGTACAGCCTTCCCTTTTGCGGGCCCTATTCTGCTTGTTATGACGGCATCTTTGATCGTTCTTGGCTTCTCTGCTCAGCTCATTTTACCCGATGATATTGATCCCAATATGGTGGCCTTTGCACTTTTTGAATACGACGGCTTATCTGCGCCGATCTTATCCTATTTAGCTGTTGCCTTGGTTGCGATTTGTATGTCGACCCTTGATACACAAACCTATCTTTTGACCTCAACGGTATTGAAAGACATACTGCCTGAAGGCAATCGCCTCGACCGCGATGCCTATATCCGTTCATCACAAGTCATTATGCTACTGGCTATTGTCATTGTTGGTTTCCTTTCACATTACATCACTGACCTTGTGCAGTTTATTTTTGAAGCAGGATCATTGATGTTTGTACTCTCACCGCTCTTCCTTCTGACCAGCCAAGGTGTCTTTAAAGGATCAAAACGCATGGACATGGCTATGATATCCAACCTTCTATTGTGTAGTGGTGTTTATATTTATATGTTCAGCAACGATATTTTTGATATCAATCTCAATTATCTCTACGTTCCGCTGGCTATTTCTATTGTCACAACATCGACTCTTTGCTTAGTCTCTCGTAAAACTGATTGGTTGAGCTAAGCGTCAAGCTGAAGTATAGTTCAGCTATGCCAGACTTATCTTTTGAACATGATATAAACTCTGATCTCATTTGTGGGATTGATGAGGCAGGACGTGGCCCTTTAGCAGGACCCGTTGTAGCCAGTGCCGTTATCCTGCCCAGAAACCAAGACATTATCAAACAACTTTCTGGTTTGGATGACAGTAAGAAATTAACTGATAAGAAAAAAGATCACTTTTTTGATCTTATCCAAAACTCCTGTCATGTTGGTGTGGGGCAAGCCACGCCAGAAGAAATTGATAATATCAATATTCTACAAGGAACATTTCTGGCCATGCGTCGTGCTCTGAATAATCTTCCCCAAAAGCCTGAATATGCTCTGGTGGATGGCAATCAAGATCCCTCTCTGGGCATCCCAACCCAAACCATCATTAAAGGTGATAGTCGGTCCCTATCTATTGCCGCCGCCTCGGTTATTGCGAAAGTCACACGTGATCGTATCATGAAAAATCTACATAGCCAGTATCCTTATTATGGCTGGGAAAGCAATGCTGGCTATCCAACAAAAGCACATTTAGAGGGCATTGAAACACATGGAATAACACCCCATCATCGTCTTAGTTTTTCACCCCTCAAACAACGTCAGTTTCATTGTCTAGAAAAAGAGAAAAGGTCTATTGCCGTATGACAGATTTAATGAATACACCAGAAAAACATCGCTTGGCTGTTCGCAACTGGCTTTTCTTCTCGGCTGCTATGATATTTATCATGGCTATTATCGGCGCTATAACACGCTTAACAGAGTCCGGCTTGAGTATGGTTGAATGGCGCCCCTTGATTGGCGCTATCCCTCCACTCAGTGAGGCCGAATGGCAACGTGTTTTTGATCTCTACCGTGAAACCCCTGAATACATCCATAAAAATGCTGGAATGAATATGGATGCTTTTAAGGAAATCTTCTTTTGGGAATGGTTTCACCGTGTCTGGGGGCGCCTCATTGGTTTAATTTACGCTCTTCCCTTATTTTTCTTCTTGATCAGGGGCTGGATACCAAAAGCCAAGAAAGCCATATTGATCGGCCTTTTATTTCTTGGTGGAATTCAAGGCGGTATTGGCTGGTTTATGGTGATGAGTGGGCTGTCTGAAGAGCCTGATGTATCACACTATCGCTTGGCCTTGCACCTCTGCCTTGCCTTTGTGCTTTACGCGCTTATTTTCTGGCAAGGTTTACAGTTTCATACGCCCTCTAAAGACAAGCCTGTGATTGGCCGAGACCCCATTATATGGGCGAGCTATATTACTGTTACAGTAACGATTATTTATGGCGTTTTTGTTGCCGGTATGGATGCTGGTATGATTTACAATGAGTGGCCTCTCATGGGGAGCTCTATTATGCCATCAGACATGTGGTTCCTTGATCCATGGTGGATGAATATATTTGAAAATAAAGCTGGTGTGCAATTTATCCATCGCTGGCTTGCTGTTATTACACTCTTCTCGATTATTCTTTTGTGGGCTCGTTACTCACATAAAAACCAGCCAGACAATATTCGCAAAATTGCCTGGTGGATTTTGGCTCTGACCATTGCACAAGTGGCCCTAGGCATTGCCACGCTTATTACTCAACTCTATATCCCACTGGCAGCAGCTCACCAAGGTGGCGCCTTATTGGTTTTATCTGCCATGCTCATTTTATCAGATCGGTTGGGGCGGCTGGTAGCCTGAGGTCTCTAATACATCTTCGTACATGTTTCTCATTGATGCTTCAGCATCTGTGAGTTCTTCTCCCATTTTGTAGAAGATATAGCTATGAAAACGCTGAATTTCATTCTGGTCATCATAATAAGGACAATTTTCAAAATACTCCATCAAGTGAAGCAATATTGCGGTATCAACAGATTCACGTTCACTCACTTTTTGCTGATCGTTGTGTATTTCATTCACAACCTCATCGTATATGTCTTGGGTCTTCGTATATTGCTTAACAATATCGGCCTCAGAGGTCTTATCCAAGCCACTCATCCACTCCTTAAAGTATAAGAAGCTCTCCATTGGTGCAACCAGTGTTCTCTTTTGCTTTTTGAATAACTCTAAAAGACTAGGTGCTTCGGGTGTAAAATGCAGCACTGGTCTTTCTAAAAGCATCAACATCAACGTCTTAATATTATATGGGTTTTGTACCATCAGATATTTATAAGCACGTGCACAAACTGTATTCACCTCAACTCGATTCTCAAGATACTCTACCTTGATTAAAAGCTCATGAATTGTACTACTTAAATTTGTTTTTAGGCTAATAAACTCCTTCATTTGGATCTGTAACTGATGATCCATAAGAGCCTCATTTACAAGAGGCCGCCTTTTAGAGCGCTCGAAACGACGGCCCATGCGTGCATTGACAGATCGTGTTGCAAAGCCAACATTGGTCAAATGACGCACATATGGGGATGCCATCCTTTTTATGCCCGGCCCATCAGGATCCATTTCTGCATTACGCCTAGTAACGGTGTCATGCATTGTATCGATAACACTAATGGCCAGAGCGAGATACATAGCACGATAATCATCTGATTTGTGTCTGAGACCTGTATAAAAATGGCGTGGTATATACTTAGGCGTTAAGTAATACCCTTGGATAATCAGCATGAAGGCCTCTTCACCATAAAGTTCTATCAGTTTTTCGACTTTTTCTTCTTGTGTTTCTAAGAGCTCTGCCTCTTCATTATCAAAGAAATCACGACCAAGCATAGTGGCTACAGCCAATGGCGCCGTAAGCATTTCCGGGGCATCTTCCAAAAGAATAGCTAAAGCCTTGAGACGTATACGCGCCAATTTGAATCTTTGTGGCCGCTCGTCATCAACCGCTTTTTTCGAAAACTTGATGGCATTGGCAATATGAACATCATTTTCGAACATATGTTCTACAAGTTCAAAAATATCATCATTATTATCTAGGCGCATAAACTTATATCCTGACCAACGAGCGTAAATCAGGAATATGAAAAATTCAAGGTAATATTAATATCCTGCTCCAGTATTTAAGCCTAGATTAGACCATAATTAATTGTTTTCATTTACATCTGATCTAACTTATAATGCAGTAGAACTATACTCTCACAGATCGTGTTTCAAAACCAACATTTGTAAAATGGCGCACATATGGGAATGCCATCTTTTTTATACCAGGACTATCCGGGTCCATTTCTACATTACGTCTTATAACTTTGTCATGTATTGTGTCGATAACACTAATGGCCAGAGCGAAATACATAGTACGATAATCCCTTTTTCTTATCTAATTTTATTTGAACCTCTAAGAACTATAAGTTCTTAATTGATCAATCAAATATAACTTAATGAATATGAATATCTATATCAGAAGTCTAATTTGAAAGTACCATACTTTTTATTCATTAATTCTTGACTAGGTCGTCCGAGCTTCGAATAATCGTCCTCAATCTCTTGAACCGCCTGAGCACACTCCATAAATGTTTGTCTAGCTCGCTCCGGTGTTATTTCTTCATCTGGACCTATCCCCAAGTTATCATCATCGATAAGATAATGTTTTACATCTTCCTCTAACATGGTCCCACTCTCACTTAATTACATTAAAAAATTGAATAATAAAAATGCTACTGCACCTAAAGGGAGGTACATTGACACTTCGTTACAGTCGACAAAGATACGGTCTCGCTGCTTAACTGTCAACATAAAAGCTGTTATTTTATTATTTCTATTGAGTACAAGGGAATCTAATCAGGTGTGATATTCTTCAGGGGCATCTGTTTTGTTTGTTTTATGCCCCCATATTATATTATTCATGTCAGGTTTTTGTCTAGCTCATCTAGAAATGACTGTGTATGCTTCGGATTAATTTCTTTTTTAGTAGATATGCTCCATATCCCTTGATGTTGTGCTGTCATCATTTGTACTAATTCATTACTTTCAACAATAAAGCTATAACCCTCAGTTCTAGAAGATGTGAATAATACTTTATTCAAGTATATCCAATATCCCATTGAAGACTCTATTCCTTGTGGTGCTAACCTAATCTCTCTTTTAAAATCAGGCCCAACACCTAAAAATGGATAACGTCTTACATCTACGCTTTGATTAGATGGCCATATTACCTCATGGTACATATTCTTTTTAATGCGTTCTACATTTAGATAATGGAAAAATCTGGAGAAGTTACTTCTAGCGCTGCTTTGATTGACCAAAATGCTCGAATTTTACAGTTTGAATATGATAGATGATCTTCAAGCGCCGCCTCAATTCCAGACTTTCCTTCAAAGAATTGCATTCTTGGTTGTAAATAGCCTGTGTTATCTTCTATTTCAATTTTTTGAATAAACTCTTCGACAGAGTTTTTTTGCTTCTCTAAGTCAGAGATTTTTTTATTGAAAATTTGACGAATTTTCTCAGAGGGCTGTGGAATGAAAATTTTTACTCCAGCGTCTAAAGATTGTGAAACTAGACCAACACGTGATAGGCGTTCTAGGTAAACATAAAGCGTAGGCCTTTTTATATTAGTTATCTTTGCAAGTGCCCCAGCAGGCTTTGCGCCAAATTTTAACAAAGAAAGGTAAACGCGAGCCTCTTCTTGATTAACTTGAAGTGTTTGGAAAATTTTTTCCATCTATTTAATTCCTTATACATAAGCATTAATGCAAATAAGAAAATAGTTGTCAAACTGTCACAACACTTTATTGATATTTTTATTCAATATCATTAAGTTTTGAAAAATGGTTCAAATAAATGCATTAAGTGTTCAAAAATCATTTTCAGACTCGGATAGAGTCATAGACGCACTTGGCCCACTTGATATAGATATTTCTCAAGGGGAATTTATATGCATTTTAGGGCAAAGTGGTTGTGGTAAATCAAGTTTATTAAGGCTGTTTGCTGGCTTGGAGTAGCCTTCGAGCGGTCAAATAAAATTAGATGGTGAAGTTATTATTGGTACTTCACATCAACGTGGAATGGTTTTTCAATCTCCATCGTTATTGCCTTGGTTAACAATCGAAGAAAATATTGCGATTGGTTTTAAAATTCGTCATGAAAATATTCCAGAGAATTATATACAAGAAATTATTGAGCTAGTTGGTTTAAAAGGTTTTGAAAAAGCAAAACCGAGCCAGTTGTCAGGTGGAATGTTGCAGAGAGCTGCAATAGCACGTTCAATTGTGGATTTACCAAAACTATTGCTAATGGATGAGCCTTTTTCTGCTTTAGACGCTCTGACCCGTTTAAAAATGCAACAAGAGCTTGTAAAAATTTGGCAAAAAACAAAAGTTACAGTCTTATTTGTGACACATGACATAGATGAAGCGGTTACTCTGGCAAATAGGATACTAGTTATGACTCCGCGACCAGGAAAAATATTACGAGATATAAGAATAGATTTAGATTA
>CAXRKA010000166.1:0-4363 GCA_964231155.1 Alphaproteobacteria bacterium
ATGAGATGGATCTTGAGTTTTTCGGTCTCAAACATCCCTCGCCCGCCACCGTAAACACGACGCCAAAACATTAATGTGATCGATGCAAAGAGGCCGTTATAGAATAATATGTGGTACAAAGAATAATGATCATCCATCATAACCTTTGCCATGAGATCAGAGATGGAGAAGCAAAAAAAGCCGACAAGGGCAAGAAGAATACCATGCAACGTGTCATTCATATCATAAGCCTACACAAAAAGACTTTGATAAAGCCTTACCGAACAATTTAAGTGTTCTTTAAACGGCCCGTCTGTATGATTTGCTCATGTCAAAACAAAATAAACATGGCTATATCAGCAAAGTTATCAAGAGCCCTATTCTTGTGACCCTATCAACTTTCGCAGCTTTATGGATTGCTATCATACTACAATGGTCAAGATCCAAAGTTGAATTTGAGATGCTAATTGCCGCTGTCGGTTTCACTTTTCTCGTGGTGTGTTTCATGGTTGTTGTCGCGATGACAATGATGCGCATGAAGAACCAAGAAGAGCTAGACGATAAAATTGCAGACCTCAAAAATGTCATTGTTAACAATAACTTGACATGGATTGTTAATCAAAAATATGTACAAATGATCGAGAGCAATTCAGAAGAAACTTGGGCGTTTACACCTGAGTTGACCTACTCTGTTCAAGAAGGCACAGACATCTTTTATGGGGTCAAAGAAAACCTATCTAAGGGACATAAATATAAAATCTTTATGCCGGATAGACCGCGTGTACACAAGATGATTGCAGACTATCAACGTGTGCATGATTTTAAAGATGGTCAAGTACAGTTTATACTTATTCCGAATAATGAGTTCTTCTTCCATACTGTTATGGTTGTTTATAATATTAATAGTGCAGAACCACGTTGTATTGAGTGGTTACCTGTTCGAGAATTATCCATATGGATAGAAATGGATCAGGAACACACCAACCGTATGATCGGTATTGGCTCTATCCTGATTAAAAAATACTTCCCAGAAGAATTTTCTCAGATTGCTAAAAGAATTGATGCGGACATCAAAGAATAATCATGTCAAAACCCTTTGCTCTGGCCCTCTTCCAACCTGATATTCCACAAAATACAGGCACGCTTATTCGTACTTGTGCCGCTTTATCTATTCCCCTTCATATTATTGAGCCCTGTGGCTTTGTTTGGGGCCATCAAAAGATGAAACGTGCAGCCATGGACTATTTTGAACTTGCTGATATAACACGCCACCTTTCTTGGCAAGACTTTCAAAATTGGTCAGAACAAGAAAATAAACGGATTGTTTTGATGACAACAAAAACAGATCAATCATTGTATAATTTCACTTTTGCACCCAATGACATTCTTTTGGCTGGCCGTGAAAGTGCCGGTGTACCAGGAGATGTTCATAACTTTTGCCAAACAAAACTGACTATCCCTCAAACACAAGGTCGATCGCTCAATGTAGCTATAGCGAGCGCCCTATTTATTGGTGAAATGTCACGACAACTGGGTTGAACGACTCAACAGTTTGGGTCATCATGTGCACATGATACAAGCACTACTACAATCACACCAAAATCAATGCGAACAAGCCAGCCAATGGTTTGAACATCTTCGTGATCAAATTTGCTCAGCCTTTGAGCAGATTGAACAGAATTATAGCGGAGAACAAAATAAAGATTTACCCGCAGGACAATTTGAGCGCAAAGAATGGCCTCGCTTTAATGAAGACGGAACACCAGGTGGTGGAGGTGTCATGTCCATTATGCGTGGACGTGTTTTTGAAAAAGTTGGCGTCAATATCTCAACCGTCCACGGAACATTTTCTGAAAACTTTCGCGCGCAAATCCCGGGCGCAAAAGATGATGGCTTGTTCTGGGCTAGCGGTGTTTCCCTGGTGGCACATATGCATAACCCTCATGTGCCAGCTGTGCATATGAACACACGCCATATTATTACATCTGGCAAATCTTGGTTTGGAGGCGGCGCTGACATGACCCCAACACCTGAATGCGCCTATCAAGAGGATACAGATGACTTTCATCATGCTTTCAAAGCCGCCTGTGACACATATGATGAGAGTTATTATCCAGAATACAAAGAATGGTGTGATCGCTATTTTTACCTCCCTCACCGCAATGAAGCACGAGGTATAGGTGGCATTTTCTATGATTATCTCAATACAGATAATTGGGACAATGATTTCTCTTTTACAAAAGACGTTGGCAAGGCTTTCCTTGATATATATCCCAAGATAGCACGTCGACGCATGAACACCCCTTGGTCAGAAAGCGATAAGCAACATCAATTGATCAAGCGCTCACGCTATGTTGAGTTTAATCTTCTTTATGATCGTGGAACGAAATTTGGCCTGAACACAGGTGGTAACACCGAGGCTATTCTCATGTCTATGCCACCCCAAGCGAATTGGCCTTAATATGATAGAAAAAATTGAACGCCCTCAAATTGGATTGGGCGTTTATATACTCAAGAATGGACACGTTTTGATCGGCAAACGCTGTTCTCAAACACCTTGTTGGGCACCTCCAGGTGGACATATGGAGATGTATGAAAGCCTTGAAGATACAGCCAAAAGAGAAACAGAAGAAGAAACAGGCCTTAAGATTGATAACATACGCTTTATGACCATAACCAATGATATCTTTAAAGATGAAGGCAAGCACTATATTACAATACACACTGTTGCAGATTGGGTCTCTGGTGAACCAGAGTTAAGAGAACCCGATAAATGCTCAGAATGGATATGGCCTGATTGGGACCAGCCTCTGCCTCAACCTCTTTTTAAGCCTATAGAGCAATTTCGAAAACTGAATATAGACCCTAGGTCTTTTTGAGCTCAGCCAGCAAATCGTCCTTTTCCACTGTAAAATCTGATTTAATCCATTTGAGCTTAAGCTTTTCCAAGTTTTCTCCCAAAACTTGGCCCTCATAGCCCAGCTTCTTGAGGTCGTGACCTGAAACAGGAAACTCTGGCATCACCCATTGCTCTGCAGACTTATAATCTTGAATAGACTGATCTTCATGAACAAGGTCGGGTTGAGAAGATAAAAACACCAAATAAGCATCCATAGCCACCTCTAAATCCCCAACCAGACAGGCTGTTTGTTGGAGATCATAGCCATTGTTATAATGGTTCAATGCCATATCAAGATTGCGCCAATAGGCTTTGATCGTCTTTCCAAGAACAAGGTGTTGCTCTAAATCAATATGGCTCATCATATTTCTCTTTAAAATCACATAGAGCCGTAGATTTGAATTTTTTTGTATTGAAAGCATTTTCTCAACGTCCAATGCCCGCTCCAATCCAACAACATCAAAATGCACAGGAACAACATAGGAGCGCACCCCACTCTCCTCTAACGCCTTTACAGCAAGCAATGGGTTTGTATACGACAACATGCGCCTCAGCTCATAAGTGATCCGCTCTTTAGAGATAGCATCTAAACCATCAGCATTGTCTGATAGAATATTTAATAGATCTGAATCTGCTTCGCCCTTGCCATAGCCCGCTTGAAATCGGAAGTATCTTAAAATACGCAAATAATCTTCTTTAACACGTTCGGTTGGATCGCCAATAAAGCGAACAATCCCATTTTCAAGATCTTCAAGACCATTATGTTGATCATAGAGCTTTCCTTTATCATCAACAGACATAGCGTTAAATGTGAAATCACGACGCTTTGAGTCCTTGCTCCATGATGTTGTATACTTCACCGTTGCATGGCGCCCATCAGTCTCTATATCACTGCGCAGACTTGTAATCTCAATAGAGTCCTTGGCTTTAAAAACGATGGTTAATGTGCCGTGGTCAATGCCCGTTGGAATAATTTCTTTGACTGTTTCCAGACCCTCAAGATGTTTGATAACCTGTTTAGGTTGCGCTTGGGTTGCAAGATCAATATCGCGTGTCTGGTAACGCTTAAATTGATCACGAACACACCCTCCAATAAAACGTGTCTCAAACCCAGCTTTATTGAGGGTTCGAATAACGCTCATAGCATTAGAGTTATTGAGCAAAACTGAAAAACGCGCCTTTGTCATTCAACAATAGTGGCGCGTTTTTGTTAAAAATTAAAGAAATCTGTTATTGAGCGGCAATTTCACCTGCGCCATTTGCGTTATCAGATGTATTTGCTGCTGCAATTTTCTCATGAATGTCGCCTTGATTTTTCTCTTCCGAGTCATCTACCACGTTCAAGAACTGCTGTACACTTGAAGACAGACCAGATGTTACATTCTTTAGATTATCAATGGATTCTGTGACCTGGCTCATAGCTTCCTCAACTTTATCAACGACAGATGCCGCCTGTTGAACCGCCTTGTCAGAGTCGTTTGTGCT
>CAXRKA010000167.1:0-6424 GCA_964231155.1 Alphaproteobacteria bacterium
CCCGTTTGCCCCTGAGCAATATCATCTGGAAGCTCTTGAGCATAATCCTCTTTAGAAAAACCCGTCTTGTAGTCGTCAATATCATTCCACATCCACTCTGGATGCTCTTTGTAGACACGCTGCCAATAATCACGCCAAGCCAATTGCTGGATAAACTTCTTGGCCTGTTGTGGATGAGCAACCTGCTTCAGAGCCTTATCTCGTAGTTCTGCCAATGTAACAATGCCGTGGCGAATATAGGGCGAAAGCTGCGTGACAGAGCCATCCAGGTGATTACGTGTAGTTGCATATTCCATTGCATTCAACGTATCAATTTTAGATTTGGCGGCCGCCCTACCGCCCACAATTGGACTTGGCCGTTTAGCGTCGACTAACCATGGTGTGAGCTCTTGCACATACGCAACCAATGCATCACGATCAGAAAAAATTGTTGTGAGTGTCTTGAATGTCATACAACTTTAAATAGAAAGTCAGCTCACAATGTCCAATCTTGATGAAATAGGCTTTGTATCCTTTGTAAAATAGACTATATTGCATCTTATGATTTTACTCATTTTTTTCCTTCTTCTTGCCATTTGTGTTTCATTTTTCTGTTCCATTGCAGAAGCTGTTATCTTATCGGTTCGCCCCTCTTATATTGCCGCTATTCGCGCAAAGCGCCCCAAGGTATCAGACCGCCTAGACAAGCTACAAAGTAATCTCGATAGACCTCTGGCTGCTATTCTTACAGCCAATACCATTGCCCATACTGTAGGCGCTGCGGGGGTCGGTGCGCAGGCAGCTGTTGTTTTTGGCAATGAATATTTAGGCATCACCTCAGGTGTTTTGACTTTTCTTATTTTGGTCTTTTCTGAAATTATCCCCAAAAGCCTCGGCGCCAACTACTGGCGCGAACTGGCACCAACGCTTTCATTACTTATTCATGGACTGACCATCATTCTAGGCCCTTTTGTTTGGATGTCAGAGCGCATTACAAAACTACTCTCTAAGGGTAAAAAGAAACTAACCATAAGCAAATCTGAAATGCGTGCAATGGCTGAAATTGGTGCAAAAGAAGGCGTCTTAGAAACAAAAGAGTTAAAAATTCTACGCAATATGATGCAATTGGATATGCTGTCCATACGTCACATTATGACACCACGTACTGTGATCTTTTCTGTATCTGAAGCACTCACTGTTAAAGAGTTTTTTGAGAAACACGCACAGACACCGTTCTCACGTATTCCTGTCTATGAAGGAAATACAGACAATATAACAGGCTATGTCTTGCGTAGTGACTTATTCATAGCCCAAGCCAAAGATGACTTTGACAGTGTATTGACAGATTTCAAACGCGAATTTTTGTTTGTTATTGATACTCTCTCAGCTTCAAAAGTCTTTGATAAGCTGATGTATGACAAAACACATATTGCTTTAGTGATTGATGAATACGGTTCTACGCAAGGTCTTGTGACACAAGAAGATGTGATGGAGACAATTATTGGTCTCGAAATCACTGACGAGCTTGATAAAGTCGAAGACATGCAAAAACTTGCTCATCAACGCTGGCGCGAACGCATGCAAAGCATTGGCGTTGACCCTGAAAGCATTACCTTTAAAGAGCGTTGAAATCTAATTTTACAAATTAATTTATGAATTATAATAAAAACATATGTCTGTAATTAATTATTGACTTAAATAGAATAATCTGATATAAATATGACAATTATTAATACCTTCAGTAGGAATTGGTCATGAGAACAATTGATAAATTATCTGACATAATTGAAAAAACACAAAGACTATTAAATGATCCTCGTCAAGGACAAGCAAAATGGAGTAATGATCTCAAAATAAGGGCAGAAGAATTTAAAAACCTGGCCATAGAACTTCGTCTGCAGACAAAAAAGACAGGTGATATCAATCTTGATCCTAAATTACTTTCTACTAAAATCGACTCTTTTGAAAAGCTGGTATTGGCCGAGGAGTTTGGCATTCCAGAGTGGCAAAAAGCAGTTCGAAGGAACCTTGTTGAAAATGTCAATTTATTTGCCAATATGGGCATTATATCCCTTAAGAACTAGTTTTAAGACGCTGGCTTTTGTTCTGGTATAGGCTTTTTGGCTTTCACATTCAGAACAAAAACCTCTTTTGCAAAGTCAATGGAGACCGTACTGTCATCGGGAATATCGCCTGATAGAAGTTTTTCAGCCATAAGGTCCTGAATTTCTTTCTGAATGACCCGTTTTAGCGGGCGTGCCCCATAGACTGGGTCATAGCCAAGGTCACCCAATTGTTTCTTAGCTGCCTCAGAGACATTCAATGAAATACGATGATCTTTTAAGAGCGACTGAACACGGTTCAATTGAATATCGACGATATGTGTCATATGGTCTCGAGAAAGCTTCTCAAACAACAAGATTTCATCAATACGATTGAGAAACTCTGGACGGAACGCAGCTTTTACTTTGTCCATGACTGGCTCTCTTACATCTTCAACAGACTGATCATCATCAAGACCTGTGAGATGCTCTGCACCGAGGTTTGAGGTCATAATGATCAGCGTATTCCTAAAATCAACTGTGCGACCCTGACCATCCGTTAAACGTCCTTCATCAAAGACCTGAAGTAATGTGTTGAACACTTCAGGATGTGCCTTCTCAACTTCATCCAACAAAACAATCTGATACGGACGACGACGGACGGACTCTGTCAAAGCACCCCCTTCTTCATATCCCACATAGCCTGGAGGTGCACCAATCATCCGAGACACAGAATGTTTCTCCATGTACTCTGACATATCCAAACGCACCATAGCTGTATCGTCATTGAATAAAAACTTTGCCAAAGCTTTGGTCAGCTCTGTCTTACCAACCCCCGTTGGCCCCAAAAATAGGAACGAACCTATAGGGCGATGTGGATCTTGAAGCCCAGCACGTGCACGGCGCACAGCCTGCGACACAGCATCAATGGCTTCTTGTTGTCCAATCACAGTTTGGGAGATATGTTCTTCCATTTTAAGCAGCTTCTCACGCTCGCCTTCCAGCATTTTATCAACAGGAATACCCGTCCAACGACTCACCACAGCCGCAATATCTTTTTCCGTCACAGTCTCATTGACCATGCGTTCCTGACCTTCAGCTGTATCCAGTTCTTCGAGCTTCTTTTCTAACTCTGGGATATCTGAGTATTTGATTTCACCAGCCTTTGCCCAATCATTCTCACGTTCAGCCTTTTCAAGTTGAATACGTGCCTGCTCGAGCGCTTCTTTAGTGGCCTGCAGATCGTCGAGCTTCCCTTTTTCGCCTTGCCATTTCTCTGTTAGGCTGTCTGATTGTTCCTCAAGATCTTCAAGTTCTTCACCCAGCTTTTTTAAACGATCTTTGGACGCTTTATCCGTTTCTTTCTTCAAGGCTTCTTGCTCAATACGCAGCTGTATGATACGACGATCCAACTCGTCAATATCTTCAGGCTTTGAGTCCATGGCCATACGCAAACGAGAGGCCGCCTCATCAATCAGGTCTATAGCTTTATCGGGTAAGAAACGATCTGTAATGTAGCGATTAGAGAGCTGTGCTGCAGAAACAATGGCCGTATCCGTGATACGCACACCGTGGTGGAGGTCATATTTTTCCTTGATGCCCCGCAAAATAGATATTGTGTCTTCAACTGTGGGCTCAGCTACAAAAATTGGCTGAAAACGGCGCGTTAAAGCCGCATCTTTCTCAACATACCTGCGATACTCATCCAAGGTCGTCGCACCAACCATATGCAATTCACCGCGCGACAAAGCCGGTTTGAGCATATTCGATGCATCCATAGCACCATCTGTCTTTCCAGCGCCAACGAGAGTATGCATCTCATCAATAAAGACAATGATACGCCCAGCCTCACCTTGAATTTCATCGAGAACAGCCTTCAAGCGTTCCTCAAACTCACCACGATATTTGGCACCTGCAATCAAAGCTCCCAAATCAAGACTCATCAGCTTCTTATCTTTAAGGCTCTCTGGTACATCACCTTTGACAATACGCTGTGCCAAACCTTCAATAATAGCCGTCTTACCCACCCCAGGCTCACCAATCAATACGGGGTTATTCTTTGTCCGACGTGATAAAATCTGTATGGTTCGGCGGATCTCTTCATCACGGCCAATAATAGGATCCAATTGCCCTTCACTAGCACAGGCTGTTAAATCTGTGGCGTATTTTTTGAGCGCATCAAATGTATTTTCAGCGGAAGCATTATCAGCCGTACGGCCTTTACGCATTTCATTCACGGCTGCATTTAAAGCCTGTGGTGAAACACCACCATGCTCAAATATATCATAGGTTTGTGACTGTTCAGGCATCGCCATCGCTTGGAGAAGACGCTCTGTTGTCACAAAGCTATCACCCGCCTTCTCAGCGATCTCCATGGCCTTGCTAAATAAATTGATTGTGTCTTTATGAGGGATAATTTGGCCTGCGCCCGAACCTTTGACTTCAGGAATTTTTGCGATCTTCTGATTAAGGCGATTGGCAAAACGATCTATCTGTACACCTGATTTTTTGAGTAGATCTATACTACGCCCACTTTCATCATCCAACATCACTTTTAGCATATGCAGTGGTGTTATATATTGATGTGCATGACGTGCCGCTAATGATTGTGCATTTTGCAGCAAAAGCTTCATATGATCTGTGAGTTTATCGAAGTTCATAGCGTATCTTTTCTATATTTTTCAGCCTATTATCCCAATACAATAGTATACAGCCTTTGCATTATTAAATAATTTAAATATGATAAGGGTCAATAAACGTTATACACTGGCCTATAGAGACAATTCGTAACGGCTGTCTGTCTGTTTCAAAAGCTCTTCACCGTCATATTTAAGAACAGAACGACACTGAATGCCTTGAGCGACAAACGCGCCACCACTGACATCTTTTAAGTCAATCAAAGTCGCCATACCAACCACTTCATAACCCGCCTTCACCGCTAAGTCTGCGGCCGCTCCAAGTGTTCCACCTGTTGCCAGAAGATCATCAACAATGACAATACGGCCCTTTCCTTTGAGCATTTTAAGCTGATCGCTTCCATACTCTAAGCCATATTCATCACCCAAAACTGTATCTCCAGCCATCTTTGCTGAAGACTTAACAATCTTCAGGGTCCCCTTACCAGACATCAGCGCCATAGGGGCCGCAAAAAGATAGCCGCGTGATGCAATCCCTGCAAAAAAATCAATCATCGACAATTCATTTTCAGTAAACATCTCCAAAAGAGCTGCTGTAGCTTCTTTTAAACGGTGTTTAAGCAAAGGATCAGATTCCCGAAAAAGGATGCCTTCATGAGGATAATGAGGGACGCGTGCAATATGTTTATCCAAATCTATTAAGTCTACAGCCATGTTGATTCCTTTTATTATTGTCAAACAACCCAACTAGAATAGCGCATTTAAAAGGCCTCTTAAAGTCTACTGTTGAGCAATAGACGCTTCAAAACATTCCAAATCACCCGCCCTAAATAAAGGGCAATCGCCAATGGAGACAACCATAAACGATATTTTGTTATGCAAATCATATTTTCCATATGAAGTATTAACTTATTGCGCTGAGAAACGCCGCCAATACGCATAACGCCTGTTAATCCAGGCACATACAAACCATCACAATTCAGCTGATTGGCACGAAAAACCCAATCATAATCCATAGACACTTTGACAACTGGATTAAAACCTCCAACTTTTTGATACGCTTCTTTTCGTACCACAAAGGTTGAGTGCGGCATATGAACCATTGACGGCAGAATTTTCTTGGCCTCATTGGGCTGCCCCTTGTTCGTTTGAACATGTTCACCCCCCTCATCATAGAGATGCAAATCTCCATAGGCATAACCATAATCTGGTGAATCCAGCAAAGCGCTCACTGCTGTTTCAATCTGGTTGGGATAGAGCCAATCATCTGCATTGACAATCTGTATAAAATCACCCGTTGCCTTATCTACCCCCTTGTTGAAGGCATCTGATATACCCTTATCTGGCTCACTTGACCATTGCATAACAATGCCTTTTTGAGCATAGACTTTGATGATATCAAGTGTTCCATCTTGAGAGCCACCATCAATAATAATGTACTCAACATTCTGATAACTTTGAGCCGACACGCTGTTTATCGTTTGTTCAATTGTTGCCGCAGCATTGAAACAAACAGTGATAACAGAAACCTTAGGCTGTGTGGGTTGTTTACTTGTCATGCCTGATAATATGGTCTATAAACCTCATGAAGTAAAGAAAGTAAGACCAATGGCCGTCATATCTTTGAGCAAAAAATTTATATTTCTGCACAACTACAAAGTGGCAGGGACAAGCGTGCGTAATGCTCTTGGCGCATACGAGCCTTTTGTTATACGCAATCGCTATGGACGTCATATAGCGGCCCAATTCTTCCCTAAGCATATCTCT
>CAXRKA010000168.1:0-5845 GCA_964231155.1 Alphaproteobacteria bacterium
AACGCTCTTTTTAATGATATGAAGCAGCAAGATGAAAATTGGGCAAAAGGATTGTCACAATTTTGTAAAACTCCGATGCAGGTTCTTCAAGCTGGAGATAGCGAGTATACAAAAGGTAAGACATCATATCATAAACACACAAAAGCCAAGACAGATTATGCCGTGATTGACGGCACAAAAAATTGTTTTTATGAGGGAGAGTCAGCACAATTGCTTTTTGAGAAACTTTTTGAGTGGATTGTACAGTTCTAGGATCGGATATTTATGGTTGAATCATTGTTGCCAGTTTTAAGCCCTATTGCAGCTGAGTTGACACTTATGGTGCTGACATTGGGTTTGTTGATGTATGGTGTTTTTGATCTTCAAAAGCACTCTCTTCCTGTTTATAAGCTGGCCATAGCAGCCATTATTCTCTCTGTTTTAGTCGGCTATCACTATTTTAATGGTGTAAAAACAGCCATGGGCGGTCTCTATATATCGGATGGCTTTTCTATTGTGATGAAGGCATTTGTTGGATTGGCTGCCGTGTTTTCTCTGCAATACGCCAATAGCTATTATAAAGCTTTGCACAAAGGCCCATTTGAATACTCAATATTGGTCTGTTTATCTGTTCTTGGTATGTTTGCTATGATCTCAGCCAATAATTTTATGACATTATACTTGGCTCTTGAGCTACAGAGTTTGCCACTTTATCTCCTGGCATCAATTCGGAAAGATGAGAGCCGCTCAGCAGAGGCGGGCCTAAAGTATTTCTCATTGGGTGCGGTATCATCAGGTTTGCTTCTCTATGGTATATCTTTGATCTACGGCTTTACAGGCTCAGTTGATTTTAGCACCGTGTCAGCAGCCATAGCCGTCAGTGGCTCTTCTATGGGGATTATCGTGGGTATTGTTTTGGTTCTTTCGGGCTTGGCCTTCAAGATATCTGCTGTGCCGTTTCATATGTGGACACCGGATGTTTATGAAGGTGCACCAACACCTGTTACAGGATTTTTTGCCGTGGCACCAAAAGTGGCGACTATGTGTTTGATTATTCGTGTTCTTTATGGTGCTTTTGGTTTTACACCGCAAACATGGATACAGATTATTGTATTGATGAGTGTAGCATCGATGGCTTGGGGTGCTATAGCGGCTATTACACAGCACAATATTAAGCGCCTTTTGGCATATAGTTCTATTGGTCATATGGGCTATGCCATGGTTGCCTTGGTTGCTGTGCCAAGCATAGCGATTGAGGCTGTGGTCACTTACTTATTGATTTACGGGATAACGGCGATCGGTGTTTTTGCTATTCTCCTTTCTTTGCGCAATAAAGATGTCTGGTATGAAGAAATTCGTGATTTATCAGGTTTAGCACAATCTCAGCCATTCCTTGCCTTTTGTATGGGCGTACTCATGTTCTCTATGGCTGGCATTCCACCAACCGCAGGTTTCTTGGCTAAGTTCTATGTGTTTAAGGCAGCCGTGACAGCTGGTTACGTGGCTTTTGCTGTGTTTGGTGTGGTGATGAGTGTTATTGGTGCGTATTACTATCTTCGCGTTGTAAAAGTTATGTATATGGATGATCCCGTTGTCTCGTTTTCAGACCAAGATTTGGATCGTGGACTAAAGATTGCTATTGGTTTATCCACCATTGTTTCTGGTTTATTGATTATTCAGCCCAATTGGTTACTAGAATTATCAGATTATGCTGCAAAAACTTTTTATAGCGGTCTATAATCTGTCACATCATGTCAGATCAAGATTCATTTCATTTTCTCGATACTATCGATAGTACAAATGTAGAGATTAAGCGTCGCTTCTTATCAGAAGAAGGGTTAAACGATGCAGATTTTTTAATTGCTAAAACACAAACCGGTGGTCAAGGCCGCCAAGGGCGTGAATGGTCTTCGCCAGAAGGGAATTTGTATTACTCAGAACTGCGTATTATTGAAAGTTATAAGGATGTGAATGCTTATGCTTTTATCACAGCCTTGTCTGCCTTTGACACAGCATCTTTCTTTATCCAAAAAGCCACGAAAGATATTCTGCCACTCATGATCAAATGGCCCAATGATATATTGTGGAATGGAGATAAGCTTGCAGGTATTTTACTTGAAACAGAAAAGCATCCACAAACAAAAGCGATTGGCCTTGTTATTGGTGTCGGCATGAATGTATTGGAAGCACCTGAGGTTAAAGATAGACAGTTGGAGAGCCTCAATACAATTATGAAGGATGGCCAAGCGCCTACACCAGAACGAGTAGCTAAGAGATTGCATCGTTATATTCAAACCTGGATTGATATTTATAATGAAAAGGGTTTGGCCACTATATTACAGGCTTGGCGGCAGCGCTCACATAATATCGGTGATATCATTCGTGCAAAGCACGGCACAAGTGAAAATACAATAGAAGGTACATTTTCTGGCCTGACGTCTTCAGGGGCTCTACAGATTGAAACAAAGACGGGAACAGAGACCATTTATGCCGGTGATATATTCTTAGTGGCCCAAAAAGAGAAACAAAAAGCATCATAAACATGTCATACCCTTGGAAAAAAGACAGTTTGCATTTTATACCCATTGGTGGGAGCGGTGAGTTTGGGAATAACCTCAAAATTCTTTCTTTTAATGGGCGGCTTTTGATTATTGATATGGGGTTTAGTTTTGCCAATGAGTATTTCCCTGGCATTGATATCATACTGCCCAATATTGATTTCCTCGAAGAGCATAAAGATAAGATTGATGGCATGCTCATAACACATTGCCATTTGGATCATATCGGTGCATTAATGCATCTCTGGCCTAAATTAGAATGTCCTATCTATGCCACATCACTGACGGCGCAAATGATTGAGGGCGCGATTACAGATGGTGGACGAAGAAATGTAGAGCCTATTATACATGAGATTGAGCCACTCAACTCATTTGATCTTGGGGCTTATACAATTAGAGCGATTGCTGCAGCACATAGTGTGCCAGATAGTGTCATGTTTGACATTAAAGTGGACCAAACCCGCATACTCTTCACAGGTGACTGGAAGATTGGCAAGGACTGTATCGTTCATCATTCTACGGATCAAACATCCCTTGAAGAGATTGGGCAAGATGCTGATTTAAGTGCGCTGGTGGCTGACTCTACAAATGTTATTAAAGCGGGCTTTGCGGCATCTGAAAAAGAATTTTATCCAGCGTTTAAGGCAGTGCTTGAGCGTTATCAGGACACAGCTATTTTTGTCGCATGCCAGGGCCTTTCAGCCTTATCGCGCATAGAGGTTTTGAGTGAGTTCATTAGAGATTATGGACGCTCTATGGCCGTTCTAGGGCGTTCTATAGAGCGTGGTGTAGCAGCTGCTGTGCAGCATGGCCTATTGTCAAATCCAGAATGTATTATCTCTCCAGAAGAGTTGATGAAAAAACCGCGCCATGAGCGTTTATTTGTGATTACAGGTACACAAGCTGAACCACGGGCGGCATTGATGCGTTTGGCTCGTGGTGAACATAACCGTGCGAAGCTGACAAAAGATGATGTGGTTGTTTTCTCTGCCCGTATTATTCCAGGGAATGAATCCCAAATACATGAGTTAAAAAATGATTTGAGACGGGAGGGCGTTCATATAGTGACCAATGCTGAAATTCCCAATGTTTACATCACAGGTCATGCTCACGCAGGAGAAGCCAAAGAGATTATTCAATGGACAAAACCGAAATCATTGTTGCCTGTTCATGGTGACTATGATCATCAACAAGCACATATTGATCTGGCTAGAGATAATCATGTTGAGCACGGCATTATTCCAGAGAACGGGGATATTCTTTCAATCTTGCCAGATGGCCAGATTGAACGTGTTGATCGTATGGAAGTTAAGCGTTTGGCTGTAGATGGTGATATGTTGGTTGATGCCGACCAATCAGTGGCTATTAGGGAGCGGAGGAAGATAGGTTATAATGGTGTTGTCTTTGTTAGTATCTTACTAGATGAAAAAGGTTCTATTGTATATCGGCCAGAGATTTCACTTGTGGGGCTGGCTGAAGATAATGTACAAAATGAAATCATGGTTTTTGAAATTCAGCGACGTATTGAAGTTGATATAGAGCGTATGAGTAATAAGTCTCAAAAGAATTCAAATGATCTTCATGAAGTTGTTCGCTTGGTTGTTATGCGCTATATTCGAGATGAGTATGGCAAAAAGCCAATGATCAAAATTCATATATGTGGAGCATAAATTCATGGCTATTTGGGAAATTGTTATCGTTTACATCTTGTTATGGTGGGTGATTATTTTTACCGTCCTTCCGTGGGGGGTGACAAGAGACGAGGAGGCAGAGAAAAAAGGTTTTGCTAATTCAGCACCAATTAATCCATATCTCAAAAAGAAGTTCATTATTACTTCGATTATTACGGCAATCATCTGCTTAATCTGCTATTGTTTGGCCGATTATAGTGTTATTTCCTTCCGTGAATTGGCTCAAAGTCATTGGGAAAGTTAGTCTATGAAGTATCTGTGGAGCATTCTATTTGTTTTTAGTCTTATTGGCTCTGGTATTGCTTTTGCTGAGCGAGCGCCAACTCAAAATGAGCTTAGAGAGATGTTTATCGGTGATTTTTGTCATGAATATTCTTCTGATGTGATGATCCCTGCAGATCAAAGAGAAGAGGGCGCTGATCCTTTTCGCAAGCAGATGCTTTGGACACAAATCCCTGATTATCTCATTTTAAATGTGATAGATACTCAAGGTATGACAAAAGAAGAAAAGAGTATTGTTCACGCTCTGAAAACGGGCCGGATTATTATCCGTGGTGATACAATTTATCTAGACGAAATTGAGCTTGGTCGCCTCAAAGATTACTTGCCACAATTTTGTTCAGATTTTGTCCCACAACTTGTGCAGTAATCCCTCGATCCATCAAAAAATCTTGCGTCAAGCTAGGACGAAACCTATAACTGAAGCATCGTATATTCTCCAATGTGATTGGTATTGATTCTTTATGTCTTTATGGAACCCATTTGAATTTTTTGTTGCTTGGCGCTACCTGCGTTCAGGCAAGGGAGAAGCTTTTGTATCTGTCATTACATGGTTTTCTCTGGTGGGGATTGCTTTAGGCGTTGCGACACTAATCATTGTTATGTCTGTGATGAATGGCTTTCGTGCAGAGCTGATTAATCGTATCTTGGGGCTTAATGGGCATGTGAGCGTCTCTCATGCATTGTCACCGCGTTTAAATCAGTATAATGACGCTGTGGTGCTCATAGAAGAGGGCAATAAGGACATTAAAAAAGCTATTCCTATTGTTGAGGGTCAAGCTCTTCTACAATATGGCCGAACAACAGCGGGTGTTGTTGTAAGGGGTATGGCAAAGGATGATTTTTATCATCAACAGCTATCTGTTTTGAATAGTAATCTCATGCCTATTGATTTTAAGGCGTTTTCTGACAATCGTGTTGTGATTGGTGAAGCTTTATCTCAAAGGTTAGGGCTAGATATTGGAGATGAGCTGACATTAATTAGCCCACAAGGACGCTCAACACCGTTTGGTACAGTTCCCAACTCTGCACGCTACACTGTTGGGGCTATATTTGATATTGGTATGCATGAATATGACTCCAGCTTTATTTTTATGCCTTTACCAGTTGCACAACGCTTTTTTGGCTATCGTAATGCTGTGCAGCGCATTGATGTCTATCTCAATACACATCTTTCTGAGACAACAGACCGTATTGAAGAAAATCTCTATCTTATCCTTGGCCCAGAGTTTCAATTACGCAGTTGGCAGCGCCTCAATAGCAGTTTCTTTAATGCTTTAAAAGTAGAGCGTAACGTTATGTTTTTAATACTAACTTTGATCATTCTTGTGGCGGCGT
>CAXRKA010000169.1:0-15186 GCA_964231155.1 Alphaproteobacteria bacterium
TGGCTCGTTTTTGTGCCCCTCGAAAGCTTCATATCACCCACATATGTTTTGGTCACAATGTTTTTCCTTTATTTGGGATGGACAATGGTTCAAATACCGCTTTATGCACTCGGCGCGGATATGAGCCAAGATTATCATGAGCGTACAAAGATTATGGCTTGGCGTGATGGTTTATCACTGTTAGGAACTTTGATTGCGCTTGCTTTCTTGGTCAATGATGTTGAGCGTGCTGATATTCTAAGATATTTGGCTTTGGGTGTTGTGTTCTTTATGCCATTCACAGCCTTTATCTTGTTTCAGCAAAATTATTCACTTATGGACAAAAAAAAACCTGTTCAGAAGCAAGAACATTCATCTGCCACAATGCGGAGCGCATTTAAGTCCAATAAGCCCTTTGTACGAACGCTCAGCGCTTATTTTGTGAATGGCTTGGCCAACGCCATCCCTGCAACCACTTTTATACTCTTTGTTGAAAAAGGCCTTCAGAGACCAGATTTAACAGGGCTCTTGTTACTTATATATTTTGCCTGTGGCTTTATCGCTTTGCCGTTATGGGTTCTCTTGTCAAAAAGATTAGGAAAAGCTTTCACTTGGCGCATTGCCATGGTTTTAGCGATCATTGTCTTTTCAGGTGTGTTCTTCATGACATCAGGTAACACTGTCCTATTTTATATTATTGTTATTGCTTCTGGATTATGCGTTGGTGCTGATCTGGCTTTGCCATCATCTATACAAAGTGATGTGATCGATATTGATCGATTGGAAACAGGGAAAGATCGCTCAGGATTGTTCTTTGCTTTTTGGGGGGTGGCGACAAAGCTCTCTTTGGCTTTGGCTGTTGGTATCGCTTTTCCACTTTTAGATGTGCTTGGTTGTGCACAAGAAACTTGTTCAGATTTTCAATCCATTGTCTGGATATACGCAGGATTGCCCATTGTTATCAAATGCATTGCTATCGCTATTTTGTGGAAAGACCCAGTTTCTGAAGATGATCATAAAGCTTTGCAGGAAAAGCTCACTGTTTAAGCAATAATATCGTCAATCAACATACTTTCGATTTTTTGGATCATGTCTTTGAGAGAAAGCTTACGCTTTTTAAGGCGTTGAATCTGTAACATGTCATGAACTTGTGACTCCGATAAACGCATGATCGTGTCATCGAGATCATTGTGCTCGATACGTAGTTCTTCTAATTTTTCTCTCAGTTGCTCTTCGTCAAGTGTGGACACGTCCTATCACCTTTTGTACTATCTGTATATCTGTGTAAAGCGCTCGCCCCGATTTGGCTCAAGTTTAAGAACCTTAATTATATAATGAGCGCCTTAATTTTTTACTATAATAACATAAAAAGGGAAGAAATGCATGGGAAACGCGACAAAGAAAAAAATTGGCATTCTGACATCCGGTGGAGATTGCTCTGGTCTTAATGCTGTTATTCGTTCAGTAACGTTCTCTGCAATAGAGCGTGGCTGGGATGTTGTGGGGATTTTGGAAAGCACCGAAGGGCTTATGAAGCGTCCTGTTGCAGCTATACCTTTGACCAAAGATATGTTTGATGGCTCTGTACTGCGCACGGGGGGAACAATGCTGGGGACCACAAATAAAGGGACGCATAGCCCATTTTCCTATCCTATGCCAGATGGTTCAAGAAAAGATCGTACGGCTGATATTGCGCAAGGTTATAAAGATTTAGGGTTGGAAGCGCTGATTTGTGTAGGGGGTGATGGAAGTATGTCACTGCTACGAAAAATAGCTCAGGCAGCGGGCATGAATATTATTGGCGTTCCTAAAACAATTGATAATGATTTGGGTGCAACGGAAGTGTCTGTTGGTTTTGACACGGCTGTGAATGTTGCCACAATGGCCATGGATCGATTGCATCCAACGGCTGCCTCTCACCAACGTGTTATGATTCTTGAGGTGATGGGGCGTGATGCAGGGCATATCGCTCTTCATGCGGGGATTGCTGGTGGAGCTGATGTGATATTGGTACCGGAAATTGACTATTCATTGGAGAGTATCACTGAAAAGATCAAAACCATGCGTGAAGAAGGCCGGATGCACACACTGATTATTGTTTCGGAAGCTGTGAAGGGCCCAGATGGTCAGACAATGCGTATTCAATACGCTGATGGCCAAACACGCATGGGTGGTATTGGCTCTTATCTTTGTGGTGAAATTGCGAAAGCCACAGGGGCTGATACACGTGTGACGGTCTTAGGACACGTCCAGCGTGGCGGAACACCAACAGCCAATGACCGCGTGATTGCCTCTGCTTTTGGGGCACATGCTGTAGATCTGATTGCAAAAGAACAATTTGACCGATTGGTTGCCTGGTCTGACCGCAAGGTAATCTCTGTACCGATTGAAGAGGCCATCAAAAGCTATCATGAGGTTGATGTTGATGGCCCATTGGTGCGTACGGCGCGCTCATTGGGTATATGTCTTGGTGATTAGAAGAAAGATCGGGGCATGACAATGACAGAGCAGGTGTCTTTTGATGATGAAGAACTCATTCTCGTGGATGAGAATGATGAAATTATCGGTTATGGAGATAAATATGCGGTTCATGTTGATACGCCACAACGCCACCGCGCATTCTCAATTCTTATTTTTAACGATAAAAGAGAAATCTTATTGCAGCAGCGTGCCCCTGAAAAACCGCTGTGGGCAGGATATTGGTCCAATACATGTTGTTCTCATCCGCGCAAAGGTGAAGATTTTGAAGCAGCTACAACACGTCGTTTAAGAGAAGAAATGGGGCTCTCTGCGAACATGACCTATGTCTATAAATTTGAGTACAAAGTTGATTTTGAAGATGATACAGGTTATCGCGGAACAGAACATGAAATATGCCGTGTATTTATTGGTCAAACCAATGATGAACCGACGCCTAACAGAACAGAGGTGTCTGATTGGCGTTATCTTTCATTTGAGGCACTGAACCAGGAAATCCAACATGTTCCTGAGCGTTTTACGCCATGGTTTAAGGATGAATGGAGCGCTTTAACTACAGAGCATCAGGAAGAATTAGAAATTTTTTTTGCAGCGCAATAGCGATTTTATTAGACATATAATTATTCTGGTGTTATTTTTATAGAGCATATAAATATAAAATAAAAAACAGGGGTATAGACAATGCCACAATGTAAAGCAAAAACGTTTATGGACGAACTAAAAAAGGTTGGATGGACGGCATCAAAAATCAATAAGCGTCGTTTGAATGTTATGCTCCAAGAGCCTCTTGTTATTAGTGGTCGGAGTTACGTAAACCTCTCTGGTGTAAACTTCATGGACGATAAAGGTCATAGTTTTGAGAATAATACTCCTCGTATTATCATTGAGAAAAGTAAAGTCCAAAACCCTGGTGCTATTGTTGCTGATGTTATTGAATTGCGTGGAGGAACACGCCCGATTGCAGGCAAATGTGAAAGCTTTATGTCTTTTAAATATGCAAGCAGAGCAATCCTCGATAATGTCAAAGTGATTCTCTTCGCAGAGCTCTTTGATGAACACGGCGTTCTAGACGTAAAAAATTGCGAAGAAATAGAGGTGCTTGATGCGTCGCTTGTTATTGCTAAGAATTGCCCCAATCTCGTTGGTTTTCGTGAAAAGACAGTACGCGTGAATTTAACTGGACCCAATAAGGTTGATGACTTTGGTCAGGCAGAAAACATTATGCTCAAAGATTTTGAAGGTGAAACCATCACAGCTCTTAATGCTAAGAACCTACATATTAAAAATGCACCGAATTTAAAAGAGCTTATTATTGATCCGAGCAAGATATCAGCTCTTGATATTAATGATGCCCCCAAGTTGGCTGATTATAAGTCTGGCAATGGTTATTTTATGGCTTCCTTCAGTCAGCGCAATGCCGTTATGATGTTTGACGAAAACAGAAGTGTCGTCATAGGTGGCGGCAAACATATTGGTGTTGGCAAAGATGCTATTGCTGATATTAAGTCTGGAAAGCGCCCAGCTGAATTAGATATTTAATTGTCTAAAGATCTCTTTGGTTTTCACTCTTTTTATTTTTCATAATTTATATTTCTAGCATGATAATGGAGTAGAAGGGTATTCTATGCTTTCTATAACAATGGCAGGACAAGATTTTAAGCGCAAATTAGAGCAAGACAAATGGAACAGTGAAAACATTCGTTTTGGTTTTTTAAACACAAACAAACTCATTGAGTCGAATAAGCTTTTGATTTTTAAAGATCTGGTAGGCATTCATATCAAAGGCAATGTATATTTTTAGTTATCTCTAGGGTCTTATTCTTATAGAGTAGAAATGTTGGAGAATTCTACAGAAAGCCATTCAGAGATTTGTGCTGACAAACATAATCACACTAACAGCATTGAGAAATTCTGGAACCAAGCCAAACGTCACATGAAAAAATTTAATGTCATCCTAAAACAACATTTCAATCTTTTCTTGAAAGAACGTGACTGGAGATCTAATTATGGATCACTGGCAGAGCTATTTAAGAACTAAAAACGCCTTAAAAATACATATTAAGCAAATTGAGGTTTCAGCCTTGTATGAAAACCAATAATATTATCTTTCTGAAATTGATCTTCTTGTAGTTCTCTAATAACATGGTTAACAGATGCCATAGTCAAAGTTAGCAGTTTTTTACGGTGATTTTCGTCAGATGCATTAAAATCATCGCTGTTAAGCTGACTATTAAACAAAAAAGCATGCTGGCTGATGATAGCCTCTAATAATTTTTCAAGTGTTCTAGCATTTGCGTAAAGACGTGGATTTTCACTCCTGTCTTCTTCAAGACAATCAAGAAATGCATCTATCGCTTGATCTTCCATGGATAACCTTTTTCTTTCAAGATGAAGCGTAAGAATTTTTTGCAGTTCAGGCCTTGAAAAATGATCGAACATGAATTCATCACCAAATCTATCTCTCAGACCTGGATTCAACGCGATAAAATCATCGTTATCTTTTTTGTAACCCGCGACAATTAAAATAAAATTCTCTCGCTCATTTTCCATGAGCGCTATAAGCTGATTCACTGCATCAGAACCAAATTGTTCATCCTTCACAAAGTGATAAATTTCATCGATAAATAAAACGCCGCCTTTTGCCGCTTCAACCGCTTTGCGCATATGATCGGCAGTATGACCAACATATTTGCCAATTAGGGCGGTTGCCGTTGTCTCAACAACATGCCCCTGTTCCAGCAAGCCTATGTCCTTGAAATGACGCCCTAGAACACGTGCCAATGTCGTCTTTCCTGTGCCTGGTGGACCACTAAACACAAGATGACGGCGGCCTTTTCTTGTTTGAGCTCCCGCTTTGGCCGCTACGCGGTCAAACTCTTGTCTAAATAAGAAGATATTTACATTTCTGCCTAGTCTTTTCTGTAATACATTATTGTCTTTGTATTGATCCATCGTGGGCGCATCTCCAGGATCATGTGTTTTATGTGTTGCCTGTGGTTTTGATAAATTCTTAAATAAAGAGTCTGACCCTGACGCAGATTTATTTCTAGCCGACTCTATTTTTTCTGAAATCGGCTTTATTTGTTTGAAAATACTATCGTAGGTCAGTTCTTGTTCCCAAAAATCAATATTTATGCCCTGCTTTTGAAGGCGTACTTTAATTTCTGGATGATCATCCAAATATTTCTGAAACGCCTTGTGGTGAATCTGATAAGCTTGTGCAAGTTGTTTTGGATATTTAAAAAAATAAGGAGGTAGGTCTTCGAATGTATAAACATAGGGGTTTGATAGTTCGCTTGTTTGTTCAAGCGTGCGAACGGTCAAATCATTTAGTAAATCTTTTGGTAGATTATTCTGTATTGCAACGTCAAGAATAGTTATCCCGCCAAGATCACGATGCATTCTGCCAAGACTTGTTGTGGAGTGCTCAATCATCCATTTGGTAAAGTCATGACCAGAAAGAACTTTATTTTCGATCAATTCGACAATTAATCTATTCTGAATGTCGGGCTGTCTTCCATTCGGATACTGTGCCATTATCCATGTCCCAGGGTCACCTGCAAAATTAGGATGATCTTTTACGGTTTTAGAAGCGCGGTCAAGTTTTTCTTCACTGATGTCCAAAGTTTGTTCTAAAATTTCAAAAACACGATTCTTTAATTCTGTATCAGCATTCATAATTTTTTGTCATCATTGATTAAATATAGTGAGATGTTACATTATGGAAACAAAAATGTCAAGATTTTTTTATGAAAGAATTTTAAAAAGCATTCTCCATATCCTTTAAAAGCTTTTGAATGTCACTTTTCAACTCAGGACTGCCAATGCGGTGAAAATGACCCAGTGATTCAAAATTATCAGAGTGATTCAAAATTATCAGGTTGAATGAAGAAATTGTCCTCAAAGTCAAAAAAATTCTTCCGAAGAACTGTAAGTTCATTAAGAAAAAGCTCAGTTTCTGTCTTATAGGGGTAGAGCGATCGTTTTTCATACTGTGTATTGGCGAAACTGAGCATCATCATGACATGGTCACGATAACTGTCTTGCTGTCTTTTGCTGAGAGAAGATAGCAAATCAGAAAGTGTAAGGTTGAGTTTAGTTTTGTACATTTTTACCGATTCCAGATATCCTATGTTACGCAAAATAAATAGGGATGGCAACCTTTAGAAACCCTATATATTTTCAGTGCAAAAAATGGCGCAATTTTTGTAAAAATTGCTTGCAATGGTAGGCATTCAGCGCTAGAAGATGCCTTGTGTAACTAAAGCGCACGAATCATTCGTTAGATTCTGCGCTTTTATCCTGTCCAAGACTGCAGGTGTTACGGGGTCTCTCGGGGCTGTGTAACTTAATATCCGGCATAGACAGATGAGAGACACGATGGGCCGGTTTTTTAATCGGTGAGATCAAACTCTTTTCTGGGGCGGGCACAAAGTCGGATCCTGTTATTGGGATCTCAACTGCAACCTGTTTATTGACCTTCGGGTTGATAAACTAGAAAAGAGGAGCGTTGACCTTGAATCGCGAAGAAAAACAACTTGTTGTCGAACAACAAAAGCAGGCGTTTCAAGACAGCGAAAGTGTCGTTGTATTTCATTATCGTGGCACAACAGTGTCACAAATGAATGCTATGCGCCAATCCGGATATGACCAAGATGTGACCGTTAAAGTGACAAAGAACACTTTGACGCGTTTGGCTGTTGAAGGCACTAAGTTTGAAGGTATCAAAGATTTATTCTCTGGTCCGACAGCTATTGCTTATTCAACAAGTCCAGTCGCCACAGCGAAGTTGTTGGTGGAAGCGGCAAAGAGCAACGACAATATCGAAATCCTTGGTGGTGGTATGGGAGAGAAAGCTCTCGACGTATCACAAATCAAGGCCTTAGCTGAATTGCCAGGTATCGATGAATTGCGCGCCAAAATTATTGGTGTCATTTCTGCGCCTGCGCAAAAATTGGCTGCTATTTCACAAGCCCCTGCTGGTCAGTTGGCACGTGTGATCAAAGCCCATGCAGATAAGGGATAAGTCGCTGACTTGAAAAGGTAACTACAGACTCAACTGTTAAAAAACATGTCAAATCAATAGGAGATAAAAATGGCAGATTTAGATAAAATTGTTGATCAACTTTCAGAGCTTACAGTTCTAGAAGCTGCTGAGCTTTCACAAAAACTAGAAGAAAAATGGGGCGTTTCAGCCGCCGCTGCAGCACCTGTTGCTGTTGCTGCCGCTGCTGGTGGTGCCGCTGCTGCTGCTGAGAAAGACGAATTTGATGTCATTCTTAAAGCGGCTGGTGGTAACAAAATCGCCGTCATTAAAGAAGTTCGTGCTATCACAGGTCTTGGCTTGAAAGAAGCTAAAGACTTGGTAGAAGGCGCACCAAAACCACTTAAAGAAGGTGCACCTAAAGCTGAAGCCGAAGAGCTGAAGAAGAAGCTTGAAGAAGCTGGCGCTGAGGTTGAATTGGCGTAGCACTTATGAATTTTTTGGAACAACATCCAAAATTTTAAATGTCGTATCGGTGGTCTGAAATATCAGACCACCAATACTTGTTTTATAAAGATAAGAATTCTATCATAGTCGGCCGCTATGTAAAAAATGGCCAAACAGACAGACTGAGCATAACTAGACCCGGGGACTATCATGACACAAACATCAGCTCTAGAATCATTCACAGCACGTAAACGCGTTCGTAAATCATTTGGACGTATTAATGAAGTCGCAGAGATGCCGAACCTGATTGAAATTCAGCGCGCTTCTTACGATGCTTTCCTACAAAAAGGCACAACAAAGAACAATCGTGAAGAAGAAGGCTTAGAAGCTGTATTTAAATCTGTCTTCCCAATTCGTGATTACTCAGAAAAAGCTGAGTTGGAGTATGTGGCTTATGAATTAGAAGAGCCAAAATACGATGTTGAAGAATGTCGTTCACGCGGTATGACATTTGCGGCACCAATGAAGGTAACATTCCGCCTTACAGTCTTTGATGTTGACGATGATTCCGGCATGCGTTCTATCCGTGACATTAAGGAACAAGATGTTTATTTGTCAGACATCCCGCTCATGACAGAAAACGGTACATTCATTATTAATGGAACAGAGCGTGTTATCGTATCTCAGATGCACCGTTCACCTGGTGTGTTCTTTGATCATGATAAAGGTAAGAGCCACTCTTCAGGTAAATACCTGTTTGGTGCACGTGTTATTCCTTACCGTGGTTCGTGGTTAGATTTTGAATTTGGTCCAAAAGATCACCTTTACGTGCGTATTGATCGTCGCCGTAAGTTGCCAGCAACAACATTGTTGCTTGCTCTTGATAGCCAAAAAACCGAAAACTACATTAATAAACTCAAAGATGGTCAGTTGCCTGATCCTGAGAAGGTTGAAGGTATGAATATCCCTGAGATCTTTGAGAACTTCTACACAATTATTGAGTATTCACGTGAGAAGAAAGCCTGGAAGACAGCGTTCAATCTTGAAAGCTTCAAAGGCGTTAAACTGACATTTGATCTTAAAAATGCCAAGACAGGTAAAGCGGTTGCCAAAACAGGTGACAAGCTGACAATGCGTGTTCTACGCAAACTTGAGAAAGATGGCGTTAAAGAGATACTTCTAGATGATTCACAACTTCTTGGTCGTTACTTGGCACAAGACTATACAGATCAAAAATCTGGTGAGGTTTTGGCTGAAGCCGGCGATGAAATTAGTGAAGATACATTGGCTGCATTTGATAAAGCCGGTGTGAAAGATATTCGTATACTTGATATTGATCACATCAATACAGGACCTTACATCCGTAACACATTGATCATTGATAAAAACACTAATCGTGAAGAAGCTTTGATTGATATTTACCGCGTGATGCGCCCTGGTGAGCCACCAACCCTTGATGCTGCTGAAGAGCTTTTTGAGAGCCTTTTCTTCGATGCAGTTCGTTATGATTTATCAGCTGTTGGTCGTGTGAAAATGAACTCACGTCTTGGTTTTGACTTTGACGATGAAATACGCACATTAGAAAAGCGTGACTTCATTCAAATCATGAAAATCTTGTGTGACCTCAAAGATGGTCGCGGTGAGATTGACGATATTGATCACCTTGGTAACCGTCGTGTTCGCTCTGTGGGTGAATTGATGGAAAACCAAGTCCGTATTGGCCTTGTCCGTATGGAGCGTTCTATTAAAGAGCGCATGGGTGGTATTGATCTAGATACAGGTATGCCACATGACTTGGTGAACTCTAAGACTGTTGGTGCTGCTGTTAAAGAATTCTTTGGTTCTTCTCAGTTGTCACAGTTTATGGATCAGACAAACCCAATTTCTGAGATTACGCACAAGCGTCGTCTTTCAGCCTTGGGCCCAGGTGGTCTAAGCCGTGAACGTGCTGGTTTTGAAGTCCGTGACGTTCACACGACACATTATGGTCGTATTTGTCCAATTGAAACACCTGAAGGTCCAAACATTGGTTTGATTAACTCTTTGTCGACGTATGCGAAGGTGAACAAGTATGGTTTCATCGAAACACCTTATCGTAAGGTAAAAGATGGCAAGCTGACAAAAGAAGTTGTTTATCTTTCTGCTATGGAAGAGGGCCGCTATGTGATTGCTCAGGCCAACGCTTCTATTGATAACAAAGAAAAGTTCACTGATGAGTTTGTTTCATGTCGTGAAAATGGTGAATATATCATGGCAACGCCAGATCAAATTGAATACATGGACGTTTCTCCAAAGCAAATTATGTCTGTTGCTGCATCACTTATTCCATTCTTGGAAAATGACGATGCGAACCGTGCTTTGATGGGATCAAACATGATGCGTCAGGCTGTACCATTGATACAAACGGATGCGCCGATGGTGGGTACAGGTATGGAAGCACCTGTGGCTTCTGACTCAGGCGCCGTGATTAAGGCCCGCCGTGCTGGTGTTGTTGACCAGGTTGATGCGGAGCGTGTTGTTGTGAAGGCAACAAAAGTGAAAGATATCCGTGAGCCTATCGTTGACATTTACAAGCTACGTAAATTCCAACGTTCAAACCAAAGCTCATGTATCAATCAGCGCCCATTGGTTAAAGTGGGTGATACGCTAAAAGCCGGTGATATTATCGCTGACGGTCAAAGTACTGATCTAGGTGAATTGGCATTGGGACGTAACGTTCTTGTGGCCTTTATGCCTTGGAATGGTTATAACTTTGAGGATTCAATTCTTCTATCTGAGCGTATCGTTCGTGACGATGTCTATACTTCAATTCACATTGAAGAATTTGAAGTGATGGCACGTGATACAAAACTTGGTCAGGAAGAAATCACACGTGATATTCCAAACGTTGGTGAAGAGGCTCTGAAACACCTTGATGAAGCGGGTATTACTTACATTGGTGCACAGGTTTCTGCAGGCGATGTTTTGGTTGGTAAGGTGACACCAAAAGGTGAAAGCCCAATCACACCAGAAGAAAAACTTCTTCGTGCGATCTTTGGTGAGAAAGCGGCTGATGTAAAAGACAGTTCTCTTCGCTTGCCACCTGGTGCAACAGGGACTGTTGTTGACGTGCGTTTGTTCACACGTCGTGGTCTTGATAAAGATGAGCGTGCTCTTGCAATTGAGCAGGCTGAGATCGAGCAACTTGCGAAAGACCGTGATGATGAGCGTCGTATCCTCGAGCGTGGTTTCTATGAGAAACTTAAGGGCTTGTTGGCTGGTGAAAAAGCCACAAAAGGTCCAAAAGGCTTTAAGAAAGGTGCTATTACAGAAGACACATTGGGTAAATATAACCCAGCTGAATGGCGTCAATTTGTCATGGATGACAAGAAATTGGCCGAAGACATTGAAGCCATGTCCAAGACATTTGATGAAGCTGTGGAAGCCCTGAAACAACGTTTTGAGAGCAAGGTTGAGAAAATCCAACGCGGTGATGATCTGAAACCCGGTGTTCTTAAGATGGTTAAAGTTTACGTTGCTGTGAAGCGTAAGATGCAGCCTGGTGATAAAATGGCTGGTCGTCATGGTAACAAGGGTGTGGTGTCTCGCATTCTACCACAAGAAGACATGCCTTACATGGAAGATGGTACACCTGTTGATATCGTCTTGAACCCATTGGGTGTGCCGTCTCGTATGAACGTGGGACAGATTTTGGAAACACACTTGGGCTGGGCCTCTGTTCAGCTTGGTAAGCAAGTATCTTCTTTGCTTGATGATTATCAAAACAAGAGCAAGAAGGGCAAAGCTGACCTTAAAGAACTACGCGATACATTGAAGACCATTTATGGTAACGATGACTATAAGCGTGATGTTGACCCACTCAAAGACAAAGAGTTGATTGAGATGTCAAACAACTTGCGTAAAGGTGTTCCTTTTGCAACGCCCGTGTTTGATGGCGCGTCAGAAGAAGATATCAACGGCATGCTTGAAAAAGCCGGTTCAGCGACATCAGGTCAAGTGATCTTGACAGATGGTCGAACAGGTGAGCAGTTTGATCGTCCAGTGACAGTCGGTTACATCTACATGTTGAAACTCCACCACTTGGTTGATGACAAGATCCACGCACGTTCTGTTGGTCCATACTCACTTGTGACACAACAGCCATTGGGTGGTAAGGCACAATTTGGTGGCCAGCGTTTCGGTGAGATGGAAGTATGGGCACTCCAAGCTTATGGTGCAGCTTACACGCTACAAGAAATGTTGACGGTGAAATCAGATGATGTTGCCGGTCGTACAAAAGCTTATGAAGCCATCATTCGTGGTGAAAATGACTTTGAAGTGGGTATACCTGAATCCTTTAACGTTCTTGTTAAAGAGATTAAGTCATTGAACTTGAATGTTGAGCTAACGAACAAATAGAGATAACGGGAGAATAAGATAATGAACCAATTGATGAATCTTTTCGGACAAAAGAAAGACACACAAAACTTTGATTCTGTACAAATCTCGATAGCATCTCCTGAGCAGGTGCGTTCATGGTCATACGGCGAAGTTAAAAAGCCAGAAACCATCAACTACCGTACGTTTAAGCCTGAAAAAGACGGTTTATTCTGTGCACGTATTTTTGGTCCTGTGAAAGACTATGAGTGTTTGTGCGGTAAGTATAAGCGCATGAAGTATAAAGGCATCATTTGTGAAAAATGTGGTGTTGAGGTGACGTTGACAAAAGTTCGTCGTGAGCGTATGGCTCATATTGAACTAGCGGCCCCTGTTGCACACATCTGGTTCCTTAAATCATTGCCAAGCCGTATTGGTCTGACACTCGGTATGATGCTTAAGAACATCGAGAAAGTTCTTTATTTCGAGAACTATATCGTGATTGAGCCTGGTATGACAGAACTGCAAAAAGATCAGCTTTTGACAGAAGAAGAGTATCTTGATGCTGTTGATGAGTATGGTGAAGACGCATTCCGTGCTTTGATTGGTGCTGAAGCCATCAAAGAGATCTTAGCAAATATGGATCTTGAGAAAGAGCTTGAGCTGATCAAAGATGCGATGAAAGCCACACGTTCTAAAGCCAAGCGCAAGAAGCTTGTCAAACGTTTGAAGGTTGTAAAAGCTTTCTTGGAATCTGACACGAAACCAGAGTGGATGGTTATGGATGTTATTCCAGTGATCCCACCAGAGCTTCGTCCATTGGTTCCTCTTGATGGTGGCCGTTTTGCGACATCAGATTTGAACGATTTATATCGTCGTGTGATCAACCGTAACAACCGTTTGAAGCGTTTGATGGAATTGCATGCACCAGACATCATTATTCGTAACGAAAAGCGTATGCTTCAGGAATCTGTTGATGCGTTGTTTGATAATGGTCGTCGTGGTCGTACGATTACAGGGACAAACCGTCGTCCGCTGAAATCATTGTCTGACATGTTGAAGGGTAAGCAAGGTCGCTTCCGTCAAAACCTTCTTGGTAAGCGTGTTGACTACTCAGGTCGTTCTGTAATTGTGACAGGTCCTGAACTGATGTTGCATCAGTGTGGTTTGCCGAAGAAGATGGCCTTGGAATTGTTTAAGCCGTTCATCTATCACAAGCTTGAGCTTTATGGTATGGCGTCAACAATTAAAGCCGCTAAGAAATTGGTTGAAAAAGAACGCCCAGAAGTTTGGGATATTCTTGAAGAAGTGATCCGTGAACACCCTGTTCTTTTGAACCGTGCGCCAACATTGCACCGTTTGGGTGTCCAGGCATTTGAGCCCGTGTTGATTGAAGGTAAAGCGATCCAGCTGCACCCACTCGTTTGTACAGCCTTTAACGCTGACTTTGATGGTGACCAGATGGCTGTTCACTTACCATTAAGCAATGCTGCAATATTAGAAGCTCAATTATTAATGTTAGCTTCTCATAATATCTTAAACCCTGCTAATGGTACTCCTATTACACTTCCTTCTCAGGATATGGTACTTGGACTTTATTATTTAACTAAAGAAAAAGTAACAACTAAAGAAGTAACTGTAAAAGGTGAAGGTAAAACATTCTACTCTCCAGAAGAAGTTATTATTGCTAATAACGAAGGAGAGTTAGATATACATGCAAAAATAAAAGTTAAAACTAAAGATGTTGAAAACGGTAAAATCGTTGAAAAATTAATTGAAACCACTACTGGTAAAGTTATTTTCAATGAATTAGTACCTGATGAAGTTGGTTACGTTAATGAACTTTTAACTAAAAAATCTTTAAGAGATATTATTGGTAGAATTTTAAAAATAACTGGTACCAAGCGTACAGTTGAGTTCTTAGATGATATTAAAGATTTAGGATATACAATGGCATTTAAAGGTGGTTTATCTTTTAACCTTGATGACATTATGATTCCTGGTGAGAAAGAAAAAATGATTGTTGATGCTAATGCTGAAGTTGAAGAAGTAATGAACAACTATAACATGGTATTCATTACTAACAACGAGCGTTATAACCAAATCATTGATATCTGGACTCACACCAATACTAGATTAACCAATACCTTAATGACGAACTTAAAGAACGATCAACAAGGATTCAACTCAATTTATATGATGTTTGATTCCGGTGCAAGGGGTTCTAAAGAGCAAATTCGACAGTTATCAGGTATGAGAGGTTTAATGGCTAAACCACAAAAATCTGGATCTACTGGTCAAGAGATTATTGAAAACCCGATTTTAGCAAACTTTAAAGAAGGTCTTTCGGTACTTGAGTACTTTATTTCTACTCACGGTGCTCGTAAAGGTTTGGCCGATACGGCTCTTAAAACTGCTGATGCTGGTTACTTAACAAGAAGATTAGTTGATGTTGCTCAAGATGTAGTAATTACAGATGAAGATTGTGGAACATTAAGAGGCTTAGTTGCAACAGCATTAATGAATAATGATGAAGTTGTTGAACCATTATATGATAGAATTTTAGGTAGAACATCTGTTCATGATATTTATGTTCCAGGTAGTGATGATGAAATCATCGTAGAAGCTGGTGAGCATATTACTGAAGATGTTGCAAAAGCAATTGAAGACGCAGGAATTGAAGAGGTTGAAATTCGTTCAGTATTAACTTGTGAGCAAAAAAGAGGCGTTTGTGCTAAATGTTACGGACGTAACCTTGCAACTGGTAGAATGGTTCAAAAAGGTGAAGCTGTTGGTGTTATCGCTGCACAGTCAATTGGTGAGCCTGGAACACAATTAACCATGCGGACTTTCCATGTTTGTGGGGCTGCTCAGCGTGGGGCAGAAGCTAACAATATTGAATCAACAGCTGCCGGTACAGTGAAACTGCAAGAGGTAAGTTT
>CAXRKA010000170.1:0-2731 GCA_964231155.1 Alphaproteobacteria bacterium
ATCTTCTCTTGGCCAATGCTCAATACCACGGAGATAAAGTTTCACATTTTTAGGCTTTTTGAAGATGGAGAAGTTTTGCGAGACAAACCAAACAATAGGATTGGCTTCAATGCCGATAATTGTCCATTGTGGGCAAAGTTCAGCCAGTCGATAAAATAAGCCACCCCAGCCAGAATTGATAATAAAGATACGATAACCACCATCAGCATTTTGAGGCTTCGTGCCAGACCAGTGATCAGAGGTTTTGAGAAACTCAGCGATCGATTCAGTGATAATGTAGGGGGCACTATTTGGAGAAAGGTTTCGTGTTAATTGATAGTATTCTTTGATGCCCCAAAGAATAACAAAAATAATGAGCGTTAAGATCAGCAAAGTCTTCATACTTCACTTATAATCTAGGCGCCAACAAGGCTCAATGATTTATTTTAATCTTGGATTTTTATAGAGAACGAGGATCCACAACCGCAGGCTGAGTCTGCTTGGGGGTTTTCCACCTCAAATCGTGAGCCCATCAAGCTTTCTTTATAGTCGATCGTAGCATTTTTAAGGAGATCCATGGACATCGGATCTGTTGTCACAGAGACACCATTCTTTTCAAAAGACAAATCATCGTCAAATTTTTCATCATCAAATTCAAAAATATACTGATAGCCAGAACATCCACCACCTTCAACAGTAATTCTAAAGAACAGCTGATCGTTGCTCTTTTCTTGTTGAATGCGACGTATATGTGCGGCTGCACTATCTGTAATAATCAGTTGGTCCATAGCTTTATTATATCCATTTTAGATCATCTGCATACTTTAAATAGGTAATACTTTCTGGCATATTATCAATGGATAATATTACTTTTCAGCAAGGACGCCCAATATGTCATCCACAGCTTATAACCGTGAATTAGCCCCTTACGCATCTGATCATACGCAAACAAAAGGGCGTATTATTGATGAAACGGATTGTCCTATGCGCAATCCATTCCAGAGGGATAGAGACCGCATTATTCATACGGCAGCTTTTCGACGCCTAAAATATAAAACACAGGTTTTTGTATATCACGAAGGCGATAACTACCGTACGCGCTTAACACATTCCATTGAAGTGGCTCAAATTGCTCGGACGTTGGCGCGTCTTCTTAATCTCCATGAAGACCTTGCAGAGGCTATTGCTTTGGCCCATGACCTGGGCCACCCACCATTTGGTCACACAGGAGAAGACGCACTTCATGAGTGCATGAAAGATTATGGGGGATTTGACCACAATGATCAGTGCATTCGTGTGATTACACAGCTAGAACGCCGTTATGCTGCTTTTGATGGTTTAAACCTCTCTTGGGAAACACTGGAGGGGATTGCTAAGCATAATGGTCCAGTGCCCGATACATCCTCAATGCCAACCATTGAGACACTTAACCAAAAGATAGACTTGCGCCTTGATACTTATGCTTCAGCTGAAGCTCAGGTGGCCGCTGTTGCAGATGATATTGCTTATAACAATCATGATTTGGATGATGGTTTGCGTGCCGGATTATTTACGATGCAAGACCTCAGTAAACTGCCGCTCATCAGTGATTTGGTTGAGGAAATTGAAGACAAATACCCCAATGTTGAGACTCAGAAAAAGTCATTTGAGCTTACTCGACAGCTGATGTCGATTATGATCAAAGATATTATTGATACAGCAGAACGTCGGATCTCAGATGTGCAGCCACAATCTGTTGAAGATATTCGTTTGGCCGATGATGCCGTTGTACGCTTTTCCAGAGATTTTGATCAGTCTGTTCTTAAGCCACTGCGCGCGTTCTTGATGGAAAACATGTATCGCCATTACAAAATTAATCGTATTCGTAAAAAAGCTGTGAGGGTGGTCCAAGACATCTTCCATTCTTTATGTGATTACCCACAAGCACTTTCATATGACTGGCAAGAAGAAATTGTCAAACTTGGTGGAACGGTTGAAGGCACATCACCAGAAGACAGAGCTATACACGCACGTGTTGTTATGGATTTTGTAGCAGGCATGACAGATCGTTATGCTCTGCGCACTCATGCAAAGTTATTTGACCCTTATCTCGAGCAAAAGAGTGGTCATCCTAAGTAATATTCCTCATGTAATCGCCCTTGTAACAGGGGTTTTATGATTGCTAGTATGGGAACACAGTAAAGTTTAAGAAAGGACAGGGTATGTCTCTCGAAAATCACAGTAACGACCGTATTGTACGTCAGACAGAATATTACAGCTCACCATTTTTTCGCCTGCGTCAGAGTGGCATTTTCCCAATTATAATGACAATTATTGTTGTTGCGGCTTTTGGTGCTGTTATTTATTACGCTTATCAGCGTGGTGCAGATGCGGGTAGTGATGACATTGTTCCTGTTGTGGTGGCCGATGAAACAGCATTTAAAGTCAAGCCAGATGACCCGGGTGGATTGGATGTGCCATTTAGAGATGCACTCGTCTTTGAACAAATCAATGAAGAAAGTGATGTTGATGCGAATGCAGTTGAAGCCGTGACGCCTTCACCTGAAGAGCCATTACGTATTGTTCCTGATGAGCTTAATCAGAAAACAGCGGAAGTGGCTAAGAAAGAGAAAATCGAAACATTAATTGCGCCCCCACAGGAAGAGTTGGAAACAAAAGATGATATCTCTGAAGTGGCTATAAAGACAGCAGAAGAGATCAAGAAGAAGACTCAAGAAATTGAAAAGACAATGGATGAGGTTCTGAAGGCCGT
>CAXRKA010000171.1:0-18360 GCA_964231155.1 Alphaproteobacteria bacterium
GGCACATTCGTAAAAAGCTGGATGTGGAAGCTATGCGTGAAGCAGCTCAGGTTTTTATTGGAGAACATGATTTTACAAGTTTTCGTACAGTGCACTGCCAGGCCAAATCTCCCATTCGGACAATAGAGCGTTTTGATGTGGAGGCTCAAGGTGATGAAGTCATTGCTAAGATTTCTGCACCATCATTTCTTCATCATCAGGTGCGTAATTTTATGGGGACTTTAAAAAAAGTGGGGCACCATGAATGGTCAGTGGATAAGGTCAGGCAGGTTCTTGAGGCTAAAGATAGAACCTTGGCAGGCATGACAGCCCCAGCTGAGGGCTTATACTTTGTTCAAGTTGACTATAATGACTGATATTGTTAGGATTCTATGGACATATTGGCCTTGAAAATGTAATTTTTTACACTAAATTTTGAATTAAAGTACTGTATAATTAACAGGAACAGCACATCGTTTTAAAGGAGGTGACATGCTGAACAACAATAAAAATTATGACTTTATGCAATCGGGTGCTATTCCGAATACCAAAGAGTTCAGTGATGGCTTGCGCCGTCATATGATTGGTATCTATAACACAATGTCTGTTGGCTTGGCCATTACAGGTGTGACAGCTTACGCGGTTGCTAATACATCATTGATCAACTTTTTCATGAACCCCAATGCCACATGGTTGATGTTGATCGGCTTTTTGGCATTTATGTTCATTGGTTTTAATCCGCGTCGTATGTGGAGCGCTTCAGTGAATTCACTGCGTGCCACTTTTTATGGGTTTTCGGCCTTCTTTGGTGCGTTTCTCTCTGTTTACTTTGTCCTTTATACGGGTGAAAGTTTGGCGCGTGTCTTCTTTATCACCGCTGCAACATTCTTGGCAATGAGTGTATGGGGCTATACAACAAAGAAAGATCTGAGTGGTCTTGGTTCGTTTTTGATGATGGGTGTGATTGGCTTGATCATTGCGATGATCGTGAACATCTTCCTCAAATCAGCCATGCTCTACTTTATCTATTCTGCCATTGGTGTCGGGATTTATACATTGCTTGTTGCCTTTGACACACAGAACATTAAGCGCACATATTTAGCCAACCAGAGCCCATCTATGGCGCCTAAGCTGGCCGTTTTTGGTGCTTTAAGTCTCTATATGAACTTTATCTTGTTGTTCCAGTTCTTGATGAATTTTATGGGACAGCAACGCTAAAACGATGAAAGCATAAGTAGTGAAAAGGGAAGCATAGCTTCCCTTTCTTATATCAGCTAATCGAAGACGACTAGGCCGTAGATTTTTGACATGATCTATGCAACGATAATCAAAACAAAATAATAAGGTGATTCCATGTTCAACGTTCCACAAATTGGTTTTATTTTCACGCTTGTCACAGCATTCATGATAACGCTCTTAACCGCACCAGAGTCTCGTGCTCAAGAGACGGATGTTGCAGAGCAAGACGCTGTTGTGGCAGAAGATAAGGTCAATATGGATTGGCAATCTATCCCAGCACTTGTCAAGTTTGTTGAGCAAACAGACTCTAGTGTTTACTACGCAGAGCGCCGTTTTGGTGTTGATGTTTGGTTGGCAATTAAAGAAGGGCGCATACAAGTTGTTTATACAGAGCCTGGTAAAAATGGTTTGTTGATGAATGGTTTCTTGTTTGGTCCAGAAGGCAATATGGTGACACAAGATATTATCTCTGATTATCTTGCGACCAACCCTGATCTTGTATCGGATTATGTGACAGGAGAACGTCTAGAGCTTCAACGCTCAGAAGACAGAGAACAGATGTCACCCAGCCAGCGTTTATGGTTTGACCTGTCTCAATCCAACTATATTGAGTTTGGATCGTCTAAAGCACCGGTTGTTTACGCATTTGTTGATCCTAAATGTCAGCATTGTAAAAAATATTGGAATGCTATGGCTTCACCCTATGTGAGTGAAGGTTTAGTGCGTCTGCGTTTGATCCCAACCCGTGTCATTGATATTGAAAGTGAGAATATTGGGGCAGCTATTTTGGCTGCAGATGATCCACAACAAGCATGGCTTGATCAGGTGGATGCACTTTTTGAAGCGCCGCAAAATATTTCACCACTTCAGCGCCAACGCATTGTTGATAATAGTCAGCTGATGTCAAATTGGCAGATTGTTTCTGTACCATTTTCTATCTATCAAGATGCAGAAGGTGGCGTCAAAATGCTACGTGGTAAGTTGGATAATATGCAGATCCTTCTCAATGATCTTGGCGTTGAACAATCTGAAGACATTCAGTAAATGTCTAACGCGTCAGATCAAATCAGTGCGATAACGAAAGACTATTCACGTGAACGTGTTCCTTTGTCTGCGCGTTATTCTGCGTGGTCTATTTTTGTGATTTGGATAGCGGGCATTATCTCCTTACCCATTATGATGGTCGGGGTACAAGTTGGACAAGCCTTATCCTTTCAAGAAACAATCATAGCCACTTTGATAGGACAAGCTATTCTGTCCGTTATTGCAGGTTTAGCTGCCTATATTGGAAGTACAATAAACATCTCAACAGCTATGATAACGCGATTGACTTTTGGCCGTTATGGTGGAGATCTGATTGCTATAGCGCTTGGCTTGGCCTTGCTTGGTTGGTTTGGTGTTCAGGCTGAGGTTTTTGCGCAAAGTTTACAGCGTATGATCATGGATTTGTTTGATGTCACGATTCCAGTTTATGTTTTGACGATTATTGGTGGTACGTTGATGAGCGCAACAGCAATTATTGGTATCAAAGCCTTGAATATCTTGAGCCAGATTGCAGCGCCTTTACTGGTGCTTATCCTTATTATTCCGATTCTTATATCCGGAAATGGTGTTGTTGAAGCCATCGATAACTTTGTGCCCAATGGCAAAATGAACCTCGGGACAGCGATATCAATTATCGTTGGGAGTTGGGCTGTGGGGGCTTCGGTTACAGCTGATTTCTCACGATTTGCCAAGACACCAAAACAAGGTGTTGTCAGTACTGTTGCCGCTTTTCTCATTGGTGGTCCTGTTTTACTTTTACTCTCGGCTCTATTGGCACTTGTTTCAGGTCATACAGATTTTGTTGATATCATGTATTTTGCAGGACTTGGAATCCCAGCTCTGGTTGTTCTTATGCTCGCTACATGGACAACAAATGACACTAACCTGTATCTAAGCTCACTGTCGTTTACAGGTGCCATAAAAGTTTTGAAGAAATGGCAGGTTGCAACATTCTCTGGAGTTATCGGTATTACTGCTGCTACGCTAGGGATAACAGGGTTTTTTATTGAGTGGTTACTATTCTTAGGGGTGTTTTTCCCACCGATGGCTGGTGTTTTTACTGTGGCTTTCTTCTTCAATCGTTCCCGCTATATGGCTGATAATCTAGAGCCAGAATCAAAGCTAGATCTACCAATGATCACTGCTTGGGGGATTGCCTCTTATATTGGGTATCTCACGTCATTTGTAGAAAGTATTACATTGTCTGGCATACCTGCCTTAGATGCTTATGCATCAGCCATCATATTGACGTTTGCTCTCTGCGCAATAAAGCATAGAAGGATTTCGTTGAGTAGGAATTGACATGTTTTTCTGTGTCGGGCATAGTTTGAACATAATAATTTAAAGATAATCCGCGTAAGTAACAAAGAATGATAAGTCAAATATTTGCAACATGCTTAATGATGGCCGCACAGACTTACTCTGTGCCTCCAGCTGTTTTAGTGGGGATCATGGAAGTTGAGGGTGGCAAAGCAGGACAAGCCGTTGGTAATACCAATGGAACTTATGACCTTGGGCCGATGCAGATCAATACAATATGGTTACCAGAATTGGCACGTCATTGGGATGTCAATGTGAACCACGCCAAAGAGCTTGTAAGAGATGATGTTTGTGTGAACGTTCATGTGGCCGCTTGGATCTTGCGTCAGAGGATCAATGAATCAGGGAATTTGACTTTGGGGATCGCGCATTATCATTCTCGCACACCACGCCACGGACATCCGTATGCAAAACGCGTGATTAGCGCCATGAAACGGCTCAATCTCATAGAAGGACAACAATAATTAATAAGAGGTGGGTTGTTATTTGTGCAATCCAACAATATACTGTCTCTGAATTGGATATATAAAATCATATGAAGCGCTCATTAATGACATTCTCTAAACTGTTTTGCTTATTAGCAGCCGTTATGTTGCTGGCATCCTGCTCAGGTCGTCCACGTCAAGCACAACAGGTTGTGGTTGAACCTGATCCTGTTGTATTGCGTCTAGCGGATGCAGCTGATCGTGCCTCATCAGCACTCGAACTTTTGGCATCTATTGAAAATGAAAGAACCCCAACGAATTTGCCGCCTTTAGCAGCGAATGCTCCAACAGAGCTAAGGCGTGCTATGACAGTGGATTGGGTTGGACCTGTTGAGCCTTTGATTAAGAAGATTGCGGATCGTGCATCATTTGAATTTTATCTTTCTGGTGCCGAGCCAACAGTGCCGATTGTTGTGAATATTAGTGCGCGCAGCCGGCCAATTATTGAGATATTGAGAGATACAGGTTTACAAATTGGTGAGCGCGGCACGCTTAAGGTCGACGCCAATGAGGAAGTCATTGAGTTGAACTATGCCACACAAACACTCAACTAAGAGATCACAAGTATTCTACGTCACGGTTGTAACGGCCTTCTTGGTGACGTTGTTCTTTGCTTTTGCCGCTTGTGCACAAAGCTCTGGTGCTAAAGATGAGCCGGCTTTGCCAAGTTTAGAACAAATGCAAGAGCGTGAACCAACCAATGATGATGCTTTGGATGCACTGATTGGAACAGGTGATTATTCGGGACAAGACGTGGCAACACAATTGCGCCGTGAATCAATGAAGGATGCGGCTATTTCCTATGGTGCACGTGGTGGCTTGGCCAATCGTACGCGTCAAATTATGGAGACATTGGACGAAAACCAGTTCGCATTGGATAAAGTTTATGATTTTCGTCAGCTTTTGGTTCCAGCGCCCTCAAATCTTCAGATAGAACCACCCATTATTTCAGAATCTTTGAATGCTTTTATTGTGTCTAATGAGGGTGACACAGCCGCTGTGAGTGATGTCATATATAATATCTCTCGCCAGGCACAGATTGTACCAGCGCCCCGTAACTGGCGCCAATATTTATGGCGTAAATGGGACGATGAAATTGCCCCTCCACCCAACTTATTGCTTCCAGAAACTTATGAAGAACGTGTTTTATGGAGAAAATGGGTAGAAAAGGGCTGGTATCAAGGTATTGCGCAGGCTGACGCCATTTTTGAAGCTGATCTTAACCTTTTAGTGGCAGACTATGAGGGTATGGTAAGATATCGTGTTTTGCTTGCACAGGGCAAAGTGTCTTCACCATTTGCGATTATTGAAGATCGCGGAGTCACAGGCGGCGGTAACGAGATAAGAATTGGGGATCGCGCCATCAAGTTGTCTAACCCTGCACAGCTAAAGAGGTCTGCTAACCAATGGATACCAGGGACACGATAGAGAATAAGCTTCCACCAGCGCCATCACCAGATGAATTTGATGGTAGTGGTGATACTGTGTCCGTGAATACCACACCCCCTCCGCCACCAGCACCGTCACCAGAGCCCGCCGAAACACAAGCAGCAGAAGTGCCATCTGAGCCTCAGCCTGATAATGAATCTTATACGGCGCCTATGCCTGATTTTGATTCCATGGTGTCAGAGAATAAGCAGGAAATTGATCAGCCTTCTTATGGAGATGTTGACGGGGAAGTAGATCCAACACAGACTTGGCCTGATGAGCCACACCGGATTACAGAAGAGCACATTGATCCATTATTGCTTTGGTGCGTTGCTCAGGGTAGTTCAGATGTGACGTTCCAGAGTGATCGACCACTTTATAATGATATTAGCGGAGTTTTGCACCCGGGCACAAAGCGCGCTCTTGATGGTGCCGATTTGACCAATGTTGTGAATAAGATTTATGGCACAGACGCCATGGCACGATTGGCCAGCGGAACGGATTTAGATTTGTCTTACGAGGTGCGTCCAGATCGAAATTCTCGCGTGCGTTTTCGTGTGAATATTACAGCTATTCTTTCTCAAGGTCGTGACGGTGTACAGGTGACCATGCGTGTCTTACCGAGTGAGCCTCCAACCATGGATGATTTAGATATTGAGCCAGAGCTTCGAGAGTATTGGACGCCACGAGATGGTTTGGTTTTAGTCACTGGCCCAACAGGTTCAGGGAAAAGTACATTATTGGCCGCTGGTAACCGCATGATGATTGAGCGTGAACAGGGCTGTGGCAAAATGCTGACCTATGAAGCGCCGATTGAATATACCTATGATACGATCGCTGGTGAAAAGAGCTTGATTTCACAAACAGAAATTCCTCGACATTTGCCATCATTTGAAGATGGTGTTCGGAATGCCCTCCGCCGTAAGCCTAATGTTATTCTTGTGGGTGAGGCACGTGATCGTGAAACAATTTCTGCGGCGATTGAAGCCGGTCAAACTGGTCATGCTGTGTATTCGACGGTTCACACCACGGGTGTTGCCAATACTATTCGTCGTATGGTCGCAACCTTCCAGGCCGATGAACGTGAAGAGCGTGCTTATGCATTGATGGAGACTATGCGTCCTATCGTCACGCAAATACTGGTTCAGAAAAAAGGTGGTGGGCGTATTGGCCTACGTGAGTGGCTTGTTTTTGATGAAGATCTCAGAGAAAAGATGCTGGATATGGACTATGATAAATGGTCTGTTGAACTGATGCGTCTTGTTCCACAGCGCGGTCAATCTATGGCGCAATCAGCAACCAAAGCGTTTGAAGCTGATTTAATTGATGTCACAACCTATAAAATGATTACAAAGGGCAGCGGCGAATAGGTTTATTCGTTCTCAAAAGCTTTTGGATGTAGCCCTGTGCGCACACCCATGACTTGATTGAGTGCTTCGTTGGATAGATTGTCCTTATCTTCATAATACATGATTTGATAAGCGCAGGCAGCATCCATTGTCGTTATGCTTTTATCGGGTTGATTTAAGTTTTTGAGATGGTTGCTTGTGATTTTCACAATACGTTTAAGAATATCATCTGATATTTTGATGTTGTGATAGCTTTCATAGCGTGTTTTGAGTGCTTCCAAGATTTTCACTGTGCTCTCTTCATCGGGAACAGATAGGTTCACTTTCTGGAAACGACGATCCATGGCTGGGTCGACTTCGATATAGATCCGATACTCATCTTTTGTTGTGGCGCCAATCACGTTCAAGGCACCAGCTGTAAGATATGGCTTCATGACTTCTGAAATGCCAGCATAAGAGCTGCCTTCACAAGAGGGCATAATCTGATGGATTTCATCAATAAACAATAGATATTTAGGGTAACCGTCTAGGAAATAACGTTCAGAAATGGCTTTGAGGAGAGGGACAATACGGCCTTGAAACTCGGCGATTGTTGATGTTCCAGCTGCCATTGAAGCCAAGTCGATTTCTAAAAGTCTGGCATCTTTCAAAAAAGGTGGAACATGACCAGAAGCAATGCGTTGTGCTAGACCAACACATAATGCTGTCTTCCCAACACCGGCTGGTGCACTGATCATAGCGTTTTTACGCCCCTTTTGTAATAAGATCAGAATGACCTGATCAATTTCACTGTCTCGCCCATGGATGGGGTCAAAACGATCGTCCTTGGCAAGCGCCGTAAAGTCAGTACAAAACTGTTGAATAAGTGTATCTAGTTCTTCATCTGAATATTGTAATTCTGGCATGGAATTTTACCCTTTCTGATCAAAACAGTAAAAGGTGAGAGTTAATTTTCTTTTTGCATACGTGATCAATCAACAGGCTATTGCAATTCAAGGGCTGGTCGCGTACATTAAGTCGTAATATTATTTCTTTTTCTGATCAGAAAAACTACTCATGGTACATTGGAGAGACACAGCTAGACCCGTTAGATTTATGACCGTTGACGCGCGGGCATCCTTTCCATTTTTGCTCTTTTTGATGCATATGCGTATGTGGACTTTAATGTTTGCGTTGACTGTAATTCTAGTGTTTTTCTTGCTAGAGAGACGGGGGCTTTCAATGCCTGTGGCTTTAAGACGTTTCCGTGTTTTGATATTGGGCAACCATAGGCCAGTTCACCCAAAGGTCAAAAAACATGAGTTTCTTGATCGTGGAGGAAGTTAAATGTTTTAGCCTGCAGAAAATGTATTTTTTATAATAACAACCATTGCGCTCTATGAGTGAATTCCCTATTATCCTATAAGTACGATCACAAGATTACACCACTATGAAGAAATCTAGACCCTTGAAAATGCGTAACGCTACAAAATTATTTGCATTAGCTGCTCTGATGAGCGGTTCATGCATTGGCTTCTCGGCAACCCCAGCTCATGCAGCTTTTGAATTTATTTCCCCAATTACACCACAATCCCAAGTGGTTTATGAGCCCGAGCAATCTGTATCAGGTGATGCGCCAGTCGATTTGTCTACAAACGTGAACAACGAGCCATTGCCTATTTTTCCATTGGATGAAGATGCTGAGACAGCAACGGTTGATATAGAGGCATCTGAATTGACTGAAGAGCCAATCAAGCCATTGAGCTTTGTGAATAAAGATGGTGAAGGTAAGATCATTGAAGGTTTTGCTAATGATGTGCCTCTTGTTTTGGCAATTACACAGATTGTTCCTCCAAGTTATAAATTTGTGTTTGAAGAAAATTTTGACCCCAGTGTGAACATCAACTGGCAGGGCGGTAAGCCATGGACCTCTGTCCTTGAAGATATTTCAGACAACGAAGGTTTGAATATCGCTATTACGGATGGGGTGGTTTACATCAAAGACCCAACCAGTGAAAATTTTGCTCAGCAATTCTTACCAGAGAAGAAAGAGTTGCCATCTGTGGAAGATCAGATGCGTGTAGCACAAGATCCTTTTGCGGGTGAGCCCACACTTGATGACCAGTTAGGTATTACAGATACATCTTTGCCAATACCATTGGCGGCTATTGAGGATGATGGCATTGATATTATTGGTGATCGTGATGGTCCAGTTGAGGTCGTCGATCAAGTCCAGCCCATCGATACTGGAGCGCCGGTTGAGCCCATTGATTTAGATGCACTTTCATTTGGTGAGCCTGTCCCACTTTTGCCTGAACTGAGCGATGTAAATGTCGATACAATTGTTGGTGATACTGGGTATTCTACGATTTCAAGTGAAGCAAGTATCTTTAACCGCGATCGTAGAAGTGAGCAATTGGTTGACCGCATTGAAGATCCAAGAAACATCTGGAAAGCAGACCATGGGCAGACATTACGTCAGATCCTAAAAGTTTGGGCAGAGCAAATGGGTGTGTCACTTGTTTGGACTGCAAAGTATGATTATCCGTTACAAACCAGTATTGCTATTCAAGGTTCTTTCCTTGACGCTGTGCAGCAGGTGCTTGACGGTTTGTCGGCCTCTGATCCGCGTCCTTTGGGTCGCTTACATAAAAATAACCAAACAGGTAAACCTGTTCTTGTCATTGAGACAGAGCAGTTAACTGGCTAAGAAAATAACGGATTGCCATGATTTCCAAAGTTTTTATCAATATACCTAAACTCCTTCTTCTTATATCGTTCGCTCTTGTGGCTATGACATTGGCTGGTTGTGCAGATAGAGAAATTGCTGAAGAGAAAAATAAAGATGCGCGCATTGAAGCTGATGGTGCCATTGAAAAAATCAGAGGTTATTATCAACCACGTCCATCTTTGTTGGTTGAAGATTCACCATGGTTTGGTGCAAGAGCTATCCCTTTCCAGAACGGTGATCCATTACCCATCGATTTAGAGAAAGACGATTCTATTGTTATTACTTTTGATCGTCCGTTGACGATTGAGCAAGTTGCAGCACGTATTCAAGGTGCGACTGGTATGCGTATTATTGTTGGTAAAGAAAGAGGCAAGAGTGATGGCTCCGGTTCTATCGATGACCAAACAGGTGCTGGTGAAGCTTTGTTCTTGCCTGTTGATGGCCGTCTGGTTTCAGGTGGTCGTGTTCTGTGGCAGGGCTCGTTATCAAGCATACTAGATCAGATTGCCGATCGTTTTGATGCTGAGTGGCGCTATAATGGTAAAGTTATCAATCTTTCACAGCATATTGTCAGAACGTTTATGCTTCACTCGTTGGCAGGCACAACTGAAATTGAGAGCAGTGTAAACGCTGGTGATAGTGAGGGGGGCACACTTCCCACACAAGGTGTTAGTTCAACAGCTGAGCTTGAGATTTGGGATGAGATTGAAAGAACAGTTGATAATATTATTGGAAATGAAGCACGGGCAAGTTATTCACCCGCAACAGGAACAATCACTATTGCCGGATCTCCGAGTGCTATCAATTCTGCCCAAGAATATTTGCAGATACAAAATGAATTGCGTCTACGCCGTGTTGTCATTGAAGCACGTGTCCTTGCTGTAACATTGAACAAGGGGTATGATTTTGACTTTGATTTGGAATTGGTCTTTGAGAATATCATTGAAGACCAGCCATTTGTCTTTACAAGTAAAGGCTTGCTTGATAACGGAGCCATTCAATCCGGTTTGGTCAGAACAATACCAACAGAACTTGGATCTGGTGATTCTCAATCACTCGTTATTAATTCTTTGGATGCATTGGCTGAAGATGTCTCGGTTGTGCATTCAGGAACGGTTATGACATTATCTGACCAACCTGCGCCATTACAAGTGGCGACGAAGCGTTCCTATATCGAGCGTGTGACAGGTTCTGCTGCTGAAGGCACATCTTCAACAACACTAGAGCCAGGTACAATTGATGTTGGTTTGACAATGAATGTCCTGCCACGTGTCATAGAACAAGATCAAGTCATGCTTCGTATTGCCCTCGGTATTACTGATCTTGTGGAGTTAAGAGAAGTATCAACAGATGATAGCACTATTCAGTTGCCTGAAATTGATACAACAGGCTTCTTGCAAAATATTGTGATGCGTTCAGGGGAAACTTTAGTTATGGCCGGCTTTGAGCGCAATAACTCAAGTACTTCTGATCGTGGCGTAGGGCACCCACTCAACTTCTTATTAGGCTCAGATAACAGCTGGTCACACAGCCGTCGTCTCCGCGTATTGCTTTTAACTACGAATATTTTACCATCCAAACCCATTGACATTGTCTATAGATAATCACAGTGAATGATGCAGAAAACAAGAATGGCATTTTAGTCCATAACGGCAATAAGTATGCTGTTGGTCTTTTGTGGCTTGCAAATACGGGGTTTTCTGGCCGTAAGGTCATGCAAAAACGTATTCAACTCTCAAAGGGTAACTTTTACATCAAAAGAGAAAATGTTGCGCGCCAGCTTGGTATAGGCTGGCTGTGCAAAAAGCATAAAAATGCAATGCCTGCCGCAGCTCCGATGGCGGCTGATAAGTTAGTCGGAGAGTGGCATGGCGTATTTGAAGCAGAGAATGGATGGTGGTATCTAGAGGTTCATTCCGACAATATTGCACCGCGTGGTGATATTTTCTTCTTTGATGAGCAAGAAGCAAAAAGCCATTTTGAAGAGAAGCATAAATCTCATACGTGGCCACGTGTTTATTTGCCCGAAGGCTGGGATATTGACGGCGAGGGTGAGGGCATTTCTATATCCAATTTGAATGATATTCTTGAGCCGGATAACAAAGAATATATTTTACAACCAACAGACATTAAAGCCTTTGCGGGGAGTACTGTAAACTTAATAGTGCTCATTGTTATGTTGATTGGTTTAGCCGGTGGTGGTTACGCGGGTTATAATTACTTGCCAGAGTTTCTGAATCCTACCCCCCCACCTCGACCTAAAGTTGTTCCTTTACCACCAATTGAAGAGCCCAAACCTGAAGTTGAGGAAGTCGAAGCGCCAGGGCCAGAGCCTCAAAGACCAGAAGAGAGTAAAGTTTCTTCAGCATCATTTACTGCGGCTTGTGGTGCCAAATTGTCAGAGGTCTTTTTGCCTGTGGCTGGCTGGCCGATTACTACTGTTGCATGTACGCATAATGATGTAACTGTGAACTGGCTAAAAAATGGTGGTACTTTGGATGCTGCGCGTCAACAAGGTCAAAAAATGCCTAGAGATGTTAAGGTAACGATTGATGGTACAGCTATGACAGCTAAAGCAAGGCTACCAAAGCTTAGAAAAGCTGTATCTAGAACATGGTTGAAAAAAGAACAGGCTGTATTCGAGCTGGAAAAAGCATTGAAGTCTTTTGGTAAAATTGAAATCAGTTTCTCTCAGGGACGCCCACCATCTAAACGAGTGAATAGAAACATGGAGATCACTCAAGAGAAGAACTCTTTTGCTGAGAGAGATAAAATGGTCTTCAGTTTAGTGTCCAATACTAGTCCTGATATTATTGCCACTTATATGGATTTGCCGGCTTTACAGCTAGATAAGATAGAGTGGTCAGTTCGAAGTAATCGATGGTTATATGAGGGTCATGTTGATTTAGAAATTTTAACAGATAATAATTAGGATAATGATGATGAATAGATTTTTACAATATACACTATGCCTGGCTTTATCTCTTATGGCTGTAAATATAGCAAATGCTGATACGCTTTGTCCTAACCCAGAGCAAGCATTGCAATCTAACGTAGCTGATCTCGCATCTGTTCAAGCAGATGTAGAACGCTATAAGCTCTGTGTGCAGAGAGCTACACTGTTGAAGCAGCTTAATCAGCTTATTGTCCAACAAGACTCTATATTGGATGCAAGAAAGAGCAAGGTTCGCCAGGATAGTTTTGGCTCTGAGTTTCTTCCACAAATTCAACCTTTGGGAGCAATTACGCCAGAGACAATTAAGAAGGTAACTCCAGAGGAAATGGGCTTGGTTACTGAACAATCAGCGCAGACAGCAGCTATGCCAGAGCCTGTTGGCTATAGAAATTGGTTTGTCACAAGAATTTGGGGACAAAGCGGTATTCTTTCTGCTCAACTCAAGGATCGCTCTGGACGTATTCTTACCGTACAAGAAGGCAGTAGCCTGCCTTCAGGTGAAACCGTAACAAAAGTCTCAGGTGATGGTGTTACGGTTGAGATTCCCGATGGTAGTGAAAAAGAATTGATTTGGGATGACGGAACTTTGTAATGGTACTTTTTTCTCGATCAAATGCCAAACAATTATGGGATCCTGAGATACCAGTCACGGCACAAGATGGGCCGCTAGATCGTGGTAATGGTTTGCGTGACATTGCAGCTTTGTTTAGTGATGGACGTTTGCTGGTTTCCAAATCTCATATTAACAGTCCCCCAGTTCTAAGTCTTATCGAAGAAGCGCGCCTTGAGGGCTATGAGAATATCACCATTGATCCTGTTGATATCAGCACAATCAATGAAACTTATGCGAGTAAGTCTGCAGCAGCTTTGCGCCGTGATGATGCACGCATGCGGCGTGAAGTTCTAGAATTGGTTGGAAAGCTGTCTAAGCGTAGAACCTCTGATATTCATGTTATTGTTGGTGATTCTTCCTGTGTGGTTAAAGCACGTATAGATGGCAATATGGAGCGTATCGCAGAATGGCCACCAGATTATGGTCATGCGTTTTGTGCTGCGGCTTTTGCCATGGCTGACGCTTCGGATGTTAACTATCAGCCCTATGAATACCAAGCTGCTCGTGTTTCTAACAGAAAAGATTTGCGATTACCGGATGGTGTGATTTCTTTGCGTATGCAATTTAATCCTATTGTTTATGGTGGCCGTGCCATGATTGTTCGTCTTTTATATGATGATGATAACGAGGGTAAGCAGTTACAGGTTGCTGATCTTGGCTTCTCTCCAGAGCAAGTTGAAGATTTTGAACTTCTCCGTTCAAAACCTTTCGGTATTAATATTGTTGCAGGGCCAACAGGTCATGGTAAATCCACAACATTGACAGTGAATATTGCTTCAATTATTGAGCAGTATAAGAAGAATATCGCTTTTTACACGGTTGAGGATCCACCAGAATATCCTATTGATGGTGCTGTTCAAATGCCCGTGACCAATGCAGCCACTCAAGAAGAACGTAATGAGGCGTTTACGAAGGCCATTGCGGCTTGTATGCGTTCGAACCCAGATCGCCTGATGATTGGTGAGGTGAGGGATGCGGCCTCTGCTGGTTTGGCTTTTGAGGCAGCTATGACAGGTCATCAGGTATGGACAACATTGCACAGTAATGATGCTGTGACTATCCCATTCCGTTTGCGAGATTTGGGTGTAGAAGATTTTAAACTGACAGACCATTCTTTACTTACAGGTCTTATCTCACAAAGACTTGTTCGAGTTCTTTGCCCAGATTGTAAAAGACCTGTTGTTGATCAATCTGAGATACCTTTCAATTTGGCAGCACGCTTGGATGAAGTTGGCGTGCCATTAGAAGTTGTACGCTTGCATAATCCAAAAGGTTGCAGCACATGTGGTGCCGGCAATGGTTATAAAGGGCGTACTGTTGTTGCAGAAATCATCATACCGGATGAGAAATTTATGAACTTTGTACGCGATAATGATAAGAGTAGCGCAGAACGTTATTGGTTATCTAATCTTGGTGGACGAAGCATGATGGAACATGCAATTGATCGTGTGGCTGCGGGTACACTTGATCCATTTGACGCTGAGAAAACAATGGGGCCATTGGCCACACCTGATAGAGAATAAAATGAGTAGAGTCTCTCCTATTAAACGGTTTTTATTTAAGCGTAGTTTTAATACTAAAGAACGCTTAAAGTTTTATAAGAAGATCACACAGCTTTTATCAAACGGTGTGAATTTAGACAAAGCACTTTATCAGGTTGAAAGTTCAAAGAGACGTGGCCGCGATGTTATTGCTGTTGAGGTTTATGCATCATGGCGGCGTGATCTGGAAAACGGTATTAATTTTGGTACATGTATGGGGTCTTATATCCCGCCAGGTGAAGCGATGTTGATAGAGTCTGGTGCAGACTCTGGTAAGCTGCAAAAGTCTATTGAGAGTGCAATGGAAATGCTCCAACAACAGCAAAGTATCCGTTCTGCTATTGTTGGATCCGGTACATATCCATTGGTTATGATTTGTATTTTGATTGCTTCTCTTGTAGTTGTTTCATACAAGGTGATCCCAGCTTTCACTGAAGTGCTGCCTATTGAAGAGTGGCAGGGCGCTTCAAAAATTGTAGCAAATATTTCTATGGCGATTAAAGAGAATGGCCTTCGGTATTTTCTTGTTTTTATTGGTACAATGATTTTAGTTTTCTTGTCACTTCCACGTTGGACTGGGCGTACACGTCTATTGGTTGAAAAGCTTGTGCCTTGGAGTATCTATCGTGTTTGGCAAGGGGCATCATTCTTGCTTTCTGTGGCATCTTTAATGTCTGCTGGTGTCAAAATTGATGATGTATCTATGGCACGTATCGCAAGGCGTGCACCACCATATCTAAAAGAGCGTATGTTGGCTGTAGGTCAAGAAATGGCATCTGGTCTTAACTTTGGTGATGCATTAGCCAACTCTGGCTATAAATTTCCTGACGTGGAAATCATTGAAGACCTTCGTATTTACGCAACGTTAAGAGGTTTCGAGGATAATCTAGTAGAAATTACACGGGATTGGGTGACGGAAGCGGAAGCCAACGTACAGGCATCGATGAAAATTGTAAATTTCATCGCGCTACTCCTCGTAGCCCTCACTATCGGTGGTCTCATCAGCGCTCTGTTTGGCGTCATTCAACAGGTTCAATCCAGTATAGGATAAAATATAGGAGTAAACGATATGAAAACGAATTTTAAACAATCACTTTGCCGTGACGAATCAGGTTTTACACTACTTGAATTGTTATTGGTTGTTGGTGTTGGTGCCTTGCTTTTGATTGGTGGTATTTCCACTTATCGTTTGGTATCAGATAACAACAAAACGACAGAAGCAGTCCGTATGCTTCTAACAATTAAGCAAGAAACACAAGCATTGTATCAAACACGTGCAGATTATAATGGTTTAGATAATGATATTTTGACACGATTAAACGTTATCCCTGAGTCAGAAAAACATTCATTCAATGGTACAATCACTGTTGCTGTTAGCACTGGTGATGATCAGCTTTTTGATGTGACATTTGCTGACGTAACAGGAAGTGGTTGCTTCCGTATTGCAACAGCTGGCTTTAACCCTGATGATCTTGTTGACTTTACAGTCGATGGCGAATCTATGCTAGATGCAAGTGGTGAGGTTGACATCGGTTTGGTTTCTGGTGCCACCGGTTGTCCAGAGACCGGCTTTGCCGACATGGTTTGGACATTCCGCTAAGATTAAATTTATGGGTTTGATCTTATCAAATCTCACAGAAGTTTTGATAACCGCTACACTCATTGTGGCGGTTATTTCTTTGTGTCTTTTAACCTGGCATGATTATAAGTCTATGCGCTTGCCCAATATCTATAATGCTTTTCTAGCGCTTTCTGGGCTTGCTTTTCATGTTGCTACAGGCTGGAGCTATTTAAGCTTTATAAGTATTTTTATAGCGGCATTTTTAGGGGCAGCTATTTTTCTTCTCTCTTACCTGCTTTTCAAATGGTGGAAAAATATTGAAGCCGTAGGTATGGGAGATGTTAAGTTCGCATTCGCAGCAGGCCTGTGGCTTGGAATAGATAATATTGCCTTATTATTGCTTATTTCTTCTATTATCTTGCTAGTTTTTGGTGGTTTATATGCTGTGGTCAAAAACAAACCAATCAAAACAATGAAAGTTCCATTTGGTGTTACTGCAGGGCCAGTATGTACTGGATTTATAGTTTGGAATTATATTTTTGATATCTATCCAATATTTAGTGCTTTTTAAGTCAGAAATGCCATAATATGAGCGATATGGTGTGTTATGACAGATTCTGATAAAAATATATGTTTAGTTAGAGATGAGAGTGGTTATGCTCTTGTTGCTTTTGTTGCATTAATGCTCTTTGTTGGGGGGCTTTACACATCTATCACTTTTCAAATACAACAAGAAAACCGATGGCAAAAAAACTATGCTTTAGGGCAAGCATTTGCAGAGTTTGCAGCGGCCTCGCACCACTATGCGCAAGAAATTGCCTATGACCCGACACATGCGCGTTATACAGAGTTTGCTCCAGAAAATGACCCATCAGGGCCTACGATTACAGTTCAGCAATTGATTGATGAAGGGTTTTTACCACCTGGGTTTAACGTACCTCAACTTTATGATGATGTTGTCTTTTTGGCTTTTGGTGATGAGTTAGAAAATGCCGATACGACCTCCGATGATGATAATGCTATTACAGCCTACGCACTAATGAACATCACTTTAGCGGATGAAAATGATCGTTCCCCAACGGATGTAACCGCGTTTTACGCTGGAGCGGGCAGTCGTGATTATTATGATCTTGGTGGCCCAGATGATCCCAATATTCCAGTATCTACAGAGACGTGTCCTGACGGTAATGTTGCTTACATCATTTGGGGTGATGGTGATTTGAACTGTTTAGATGCGGATGAAATTGACACTATCGCGGATACAGCTAACTTCCACCTTAATATTGAATACCATGATGTCATGGGAGCTGCTTGGGAAGCCGCTTTTGCAACTATGGATCTTCAAGCTTTAATGCGATATCCGCAGCCTGAGCTCTCTGATTTTAATGTGATGAATACGAGTATTAAGATGAATGGTGGGGCACAAAGAGATATTATATCTGTTGCCTTTGCTGAAGTGCAAAATGATTTAACAGTCAATGGTTTATTAACGCTGAATGATGCAGCTAACCCAGACAATACGGATAACACTATAGGTATTCTTGATGTAGCCAATAATAGTACAGTCACAGATACATCAGGTACTTTGACTGTGTCTGATGACACAAGCTTTGGCGCTTCCATTGTTGTGAATAACGGGAATGTTGATGTATGTACATTAAATACAGGCTGTACGGTCAGCGTGCCTGGGAATGGTTCTATTGATAACCAAGGTGTGGTGACCGTAAGGGATATTACTCTCACATCAGACTTAGTGGTTTCAGGTGATATGCATAATAAGGCAGATTCTTCTTTGGAGATTGAGGTTGAAGACCTTATTGTGAGCGGTGGTTTTTCTGCCAGTGCTGGATTGGATGTGACGGGTAACTTGAGTGCACCGATTGCTGCACTAACAATGACAGACCCAAACGATAATATTACCATCACGGGAGATGCTTCTGTTGGTCAGGTTTCAACAGAAAATTGGACACACACTTCAGATATTGAACCAGGAACAACGGGTGGTGGTGCATCAACAAATCAGTCTATTGTTGTTCAAAACACATTAAATGATGCTCAGTTAAATATTAATAATACACATCGTGTGACAGCAGGCGCTTGCGTTGGCGATGGCTGTCCAGATAAAATTGTGGTGG
>CAXRKA010000172.1:0-13121 GCA_964231155.1 Alphaproteobacteria bacterium
CATGCTTGCTTTGCCATAGCGTTGCTGCGGAAATAACAGCTGTTTCCGTCCGCAAGATACGTGCACCTAAATGTACAGGTTGTATGTTTTCAATCTGCATTAAGCTTGCCCAATCACTTTCTGAGAAACCACCTTCTGGCCCTATAATAATGGCACAGCTTTGAGGCCGAGATAGTTGATCAAGAGCTGTTTTCATCGGTATGGCTGTTTGGCGTTCAGCTGCTATGAATGTGCAGTCTAGCTTATCAATAAGAGGTTTAATATCTGAGACAGAAATGGGTTTGTTAATATCCATCACATGTAAACCCTCAGATTGGCGTGTTGCTTCAATGGATTGTTTGATCATTTTGTCTTGATTGACTTTTGGAATGTCGGTGAATTCTGTGAGCAACGGTGTAAAAGTTTCTACACCGAGCTCGGAGGCTTTTTCAATCGCTGTGGACCAGCGATCTTTCTTGATGGGGGCACAAAATATATGTAGCCCACTTTTAGGTTCACTTTGCCTTAGGCATTTTTGGGGGACGACGGAGGCTGATTTTTTGGTAAGTGTCTGCAGGGTGGTGTCCCATTCACCATCATCACCATTAAAAACTTTTATGGTTGCACCAACCTCGAGGCGCAAAACGGTTCTAAGGTAATGCACATCAGAGACATCAAGTGGTAGCTCTTCATGTTCTTTGATTTTAGTGTTGAGATAGAGACGCGGGATATGTGCCATGATGGTCACTTTAGGATAATTTCATAAGAAAACAAAGATGAAAGACTTTTATTGTATACTAGATGCACCTATATGATGTATAGTGTTGGCCAATAAAATGGGATAAAAACAATGTCTACACCACAGATCATAACAATTACAGAGAATGCCACAGAGCATTTGGTTGCTCTTATGGGTAATGCGCCTGGTGGGTCAAAAGGTTTAGTGATGGGCGTCAAAGCTCAAGGGTGTTCCGGTATGAAATATTATATTGATTATGCCACAGAGAAAACAGAGGCAACGGATATTGTCAAAGTTGGTGATGTTGATCTCTATATTGATCCAGTTTCTGTCATGTATGTCTTGGGTACCCAAATTGATTACAAGGAAAGCGACTTAGAGCGTGGTTTTGTATTTAATAACCCCAACGAGTCTAGCCGTTGCGGATGTGGTGAATCCTTCCACGTTGAATAAAGCTATCTTATTTCTTGAGTAGATAGATTGAACCCATAATGGGTTTGCCTTTGTTGACACGAATTTGTGCTTCTTCACATGAGATAACAGACAGGCCGAGTTGTTCTGCTAAACCGTGTATATAATCATCTGAGTGCCCAAAACGCATTGTGTCTAAAAGTTTGACATCCCCGTCATAGACCTTTTCAACAGTAAAAGCACAAAACCTATCTGGTTTTAATGTCCGCTTTATATCGGCAAAAACAGTTTCAAGGCGCCCGACATAGTTGAAGACATCAACAGCGGATATAAGATCAAAGCTATCAGACTCTTGGGGGGATAAGTAGTTGTGAATATCATCACAAATAATTTGGTCATAAACATTTAGCTCTCGAGCGTGATCGAGCATACCCTCAGATATATCAATGCCAATCAGTTCTTGTGCAGAGGGCTTAACCAATTTTCCAAATAAACCTGTCCCTGCGCCCAGATCCACAATAGACCACGATTGGTCTTTGGGTAAGTGGTCATTCAATGCATTCATCACAAGATTGGGCGCCACATATTCTAGCTCTTTTTCTAAGCGCGCATCAAAGTTTGTAGAGAAACCATTAAATAGACTTGATACAAAACCTTCAGGTGGTGCATCAACGCTGTCACCTTTAAGAGCAGAAACAGCAAATTGTATAATTTCATTCTCAGGGTCTAGAGTTTGTGCTTTTGTGTAATACGCCAAAGCTTTCTCATTGCGGCCAAGGTTTTTATAGGTCTGTGCAATTGTGGTCCAATAAATAAGATTGTTTACAGCGGTGTCTTCTGGGATGGTTTCTAAAATTTCAATAGCCTTATCAAATTGTGTTTGGCTGTTATAGATTTGAGCTATGTTCACTTTGGCTGAGACATGATCAGGGTTTTGTAGGGTAATCGCTTCGTAAAGTTTGAGTGCAACCTCTTTTTTTCCAAGACGGTCATAAGCAATACCCAAATTATAGGCAAAGTCTGAATTTTTAGGCTGTATCTCTAGGGCCTTACGGTGTGCTTGGGCTGCATGCGCATAAGCTTTATACATTTGATAAATCACGCCAAGATTATCCCACGCAAGCGCGTCACTGGGGTCTTCTTTGGTCACAATCTCAAGATCGCCCCGTGCTTTTTCGAATTGCTGTTCTTGGATCAGCAGTTGTGAGCGAAGCTTTATCAGCTGAAGATCTTGACCAGCATCACCTGTGGGATATTGCTTGTTGATGTCTTCAAGGATGTTTTGCGCGGGCTCTGTTTTGAGCCGTTCAATATAATTTTGAGCTGTCATCGTATTCATGTCTCTATCTTTAGAGTAAAAATGCGAAGTTTGTGTTAAAAGCTAGACAAGTGGTATTGAGTTTGGTAAAAAACCTTCACCTTACAAGTGGGCGTATAGCTCAGCGGGAGAGCACTACATTGACATTGTAGGGGTCGCTGGTTCAATCCCAGCTACGCCCACCATTTATTTCCCCCAAAAATTAATTTGTTATCACTGATGCTTTGGGTTTCAGAGGGCCTTTTTAACTGATAGTCTATAGGAACAAATAGACAGAGTGGAGCAATAAGATTGGATCAGAACGCTACCTATATTCCTAATACAATGTGGCGATTTATCTTGTTTGCTTTGAAGCCACACAGAACGCTTTTATTGTTTTATATACTGACAGGTATTTTTGCCATGGTTGGGCATACGCTCATGTTCCACTATATAGGTAAAGCGGTTGATGTACTGGCTAGCTATGACGGTGAACGAAAAGATATTTGGCCAATTATTCAGCCCACACTTCTTAAAATTGCTTTCTACGGCATTCTTCTAGACGGGATTCTAGGGTCCCGTTTACGGAATTATATTTCCATTGCTTTCAATGAAGATATTTTATTTAGGTTGAGAAATCAGGTTGTTGAATACTTATCACAGCACTCTTTAAAGTACTTTCATAATGACTTTACGGGTCGAATATCAAGTAAAGCAAGTGAAATCGCTAACAGTTTTGCTAGTGGGACTAATATTATTCTAAAAAATGGTGTTGATGCCGTGATATCAACTATGATGGCGATATTCTTGTTTAAGAATGTTCACTGGATATTCGGTCTAACCCTGTTTTTTTGGGCCTTTCTTTTCGTCCTGATAGGTCTCATGAGCACCAAAAAAGTTCATGGTCTTTCTGCTCTATATTCAGAGAAAAGGAGTCAGATGATTGGCCATCTCGTTGACATGATTACGAACATCTCCAGTGTTATCAGTTTTTCACGTCATAAATTTGAAACTGAAGAATTCAGAAAAAGATCAGCGGATGTAAAAACTGTTATTTTAAAGAAAAAATATTTTGTTGCACATTTAGATGTTGTAAGGGAGGTTTTATGGCAGATTTTATTTTTACCTATGCTTTTGCTTATGATTTGGGCATGGCAGAAGAATTTAGTAACGCCTGGCGATATTACCATGGTGACATCTCTGTCTTTAGTGATTGCAAGGTATGCTTGGAATTTTTCAGTGAGTTTAGTTGATGTTTATACTGAACTCGGGATAGTAGAGGATGCTATTAAAACTCTAATAAAACCGCACGATATTACTGATGAGATAAGTGCACAACATATAAGCATAAAAGCGGCACCAGTCATACAAATCAAAGATCTGAAATTTACTCATGATCAAAAGAATATACTTTTTAGAGGATTGAATATTGATATTCAATCTGAAGAAAAAATTGGACTTGTTGGGCCGTCTGGTGCAGGAAAAAGCACACTGACTTCACTTGTTCTTCGCCACTATGATGTTGAAAAAGGCTCTATTCTTATAGGTGGGTACGATATTCATGATTTTACGCAAAGCAGTTTAAGAAAAAATATATCTTATATTCCTCAGGACACGGAATTATTTCATCGTAGCTTTATGGAGAATATAAGATACGGCCAGCCTTCTGCTTCTGATAAAGAGGTGATTGACGCTGCCAAGAAAGCTTGTGCGCATGAATTTATTATGAAGACAGAGCATGAATATCAAACGATGGTTGGCGAACGGGGCGTTAAACTTTCTGGAGGTCAGCGTCAACGTATAGCAATTGCAAGAGCAATTTTAAAAGATGCTCCTATCCTTATATTGGATGAAGCAACATCAGCGCTTGATAGTGAAAGCGAACAATATATACAAACCCATCTTAAAACCCTGATGAAAGGTAAGACGGTTATTGCTATTGCACATCGTTTATCAACAATAGCAAGCATGGATAGAATTATTGTGATGGATACGGGACAGATTATTGAGCAAGGCAGTCATGATACACTGATAAACAAAAAAGATGGCCTTTATCAGCGGTTATGGAAGCATCAGTCGGGCGGTTTTATTTAAAGTTATTAAATGACCAAGATAGGAAATGATCTGAATTCTTCTTGAGTTCTAGCATAGGCAGTATTTGCAGCTTTAATCGCTTCAATGAAATCTTCTCTTTTGAGACTCTGAATAGATTTTTTTACTTTTTCTCTGTCCTCTGCAGTCATCACTCTTCCGCGTGGAGAAATTGAATGGTTTTTGTTTGACATGTGCGTGTCCTTTTTTCTGTAAAATCTACACTAGTGTAGCGGTGTTCCACTGTAAAATCTATGTGAATATAAATTTGTCTTGTGTCCGGTTGTTGAAACGTTTTACTGTTTCAGCATGAAGAAGCTGCCCAAATATTTTGCGTATGTTTTACTTCTCTTGGCGCTGTTGGGCCAAGGGCTTATACCCTCAGGTTTTATGCCTGATTTTGACAGTGGTCAGTCTGGTTACAATATTGTCATCTGTACAGTTGATGGTTTGAAAACCGTACGTATTGATACGGATAATCAAGATCAAGAGCCAGCTCATTCTGGGCATGTGGAGGCGACTGTCTGTAATTTTGCACTCCATACAGATTTCACAAATACAGCAAAAGATACTCAGCTTATTTCTCAGGCACTGAGCTATACACCTGTCGTTTTTCAACCCAAAGCTTATCTATTGTCTGAGGCGTTTTCCTTTTCGAACGCTTCGTCACGATCCCCACCATTTTTTATATAGAAACAATTTTGTCGCGGTAGAAATACTTTACCGCCTTACATCTATATAAAAAATAAGAGGATATGCATGTCTAAAATATCTGAGCGTGTTGCTGATGATATCGTTCGCACAGCAGCCCAGGATCAGAGATCACAAAAGCGAAGGCAATTTAAGGAATGTTTGCGTGGTATCTGTGCCGCAGCCGGTGGAACGCTTTTAGGGCACATAGGTTGCATTGCTAAATTTGGTGTCTTGCCCATTTTGGTTACGGCTGGTGTGGTGACTCATACACCTGTTGCAATGACGGGTGTCATTGTTTCGGGTACGGCCCTTGGGCTGGTGGCTTGGCATCTTTGGCACCGCAAAAACAAATCTCAGCCATCAAAACTAGAGCGTTTTGTCACCTATGGCATGGCATTGGTGTCCATTGTTGGAATGACACTGTGGCACAATGTCGAGCATCATAGTGAACATGAACAGCTTCAAAACACCACCAATGTTTCATATTTTAATGATGAAGCGGGTCGTGAGTTTATGGTGACAGAGGAGCTTGTGTGCGGACTTGAAGGCACAGCAATATATAGAGATACGGTCCAAGTCTCTGGACCGGATATACATTTGGTGGAGGTCAAACCACCACAAAATAAAGATTCACAACAACTTCAATTTTAACCCAACAAAAAAGGAGAAGACATATGTCTCAAACACTACAAAAATCAAAGCGCTATGAAAACATTACGCGTATTATACAAGGCAAACCTGCAACATCGGTGACCACATTGCCATCAATTTGGCAAACACTTGATGTGACGGGTGATGGCACGAATTTAAGTGATGCCGCCCGACGTGATTATGTTGAAGCAGCGCAACTGTTCAACCACCACAAAACACCCATGGCTTATGAAGCGATGACGGCTATTGGTGAAGATTTTTCTGTATCAGCTTATCCTAACTTTGACGCATTAGCAGATACGGCAGAGACTGTTGTTGCTCAAAAGACGGCCGTTGTTCTCAAAGACCTCTTTGCTGAGTTTGGCTATGACGTTCCAGCGTCCTTCTACAATGCTTTGCTTGAAGTGGCTGAGAGCGAGAAGTGGATGGATATGTTCAAAAACAAAGACCAACTGATGCAAGATCGTCTTTGGGACGCTGTAATGCATGCAACGCTTTTGGTAACACCTCTTGGGCTTTATGTGCACAGCGTGTTCTCACAGCACGGCTTGCGTTTCACACATTTGATGAACTGTAGCTGCACGGTTGCTGAAACAACAGATTCAGCATTTACAGTCACATTGGATCAAGAGCTAAAGCCAGCATACTTACAAAACATGGTTGCAGCATCTTTTGAACAATATGGTGTGAATGCCTCTACATCGAAAGATGCACGTGGCTTTTAATATCGACTTGATATATATGAACTAGAAAAGGGCGCTTTATGGCGCCCTTTTTGTTAAACGCCATGGTTTAAAAGAGTTTCAACAAATTGCTGAGCTAGTGCGTTTTGTCTGGCTGTTTTGCTTTGCTTGGTTTCATAAACCATTTCAAGATCATTGACATCTGGAAGTGGGGTATCTTTCGTGGAGATTATTTCTAGATCATTATCCACCATATCTGTGGGTAACAAAGAGACACCAAGACCATTTTTAATAGCACTGATCCGTCCAGATAAACTGTGAGCGGTCATAACGCCGCGCCAGGCAATTCGGTGTTTTTCAAGGTTTTGAATAGCCTGGGCACGGTAAATACAAGGGCTCGGCGTCAAGATGAGTGGCAATGGCTTTGACCAATCAATAGTTTCTGATTTTCCTTTTATCCAAGAGAGTTTTTCTCTGTAGTATTGGTTCTCTGATTTTTGATGTGTGTTTTCAAGCTCTCGCAAATAAAGAACAACATCATAACTGCCGTTAGAAAATTCATGTTGTAGCTCATGAGACAAAAGGCAATTAACATTAAGGACAATATGAGGGTGGCTTTGACGGAAATTGGAAAGGATTTTAGATAGCCGTGTTGCAGTGAGCACTTCCGGTGCTCCAATGTGAAGAATACCATCAATATCACTTTGGCTCAGGCGTAAATAAGCTTCATCATTCAACGCAAGAATTTGTCGTGCATAGTCGTAAAGGATTTCTCCTTCAGTGGTTAAGTGATGGTCACGATGATCACGGTTAATCAGCTTTTGTCCAAGAATGGTTTCAAGTCTTTTGATCTGTTGACTGACAGCTGCCTGAGAGCGCCCAACACGTTCGGCCGTCTCACTAAAACTTTGTGTTTCGGTAATAATTAAAAAGCTACGAAGTAAATCGGGGTTAAGACTGCGGAACATAAGATATATAAATTTTATTTATAGTTAATATTACTATAATTAGCTTTATTTATCAAATCCAATCTGACTATTCTCTCGCTGCAAACATAAATAGTCATGGTTTCCGTTCTTCATGCTTTTTAAAAATACATTGCCTATTTCCGACGTTGTTAAAAACCTCATGGTCGGCATTGTCCTGAGCTTGGTGATGCTCAATTTAGCTATCGCTATGGGTATCTTATCTGGACGTGGTGTCTTTGCGGGCGCAATATCAGCAGCCATTATTGCAATCATCACATCGGCTTTTGGTGGGACAAAGGTTCAAGGCTCAGGTCCCACGGCACCCATGGGCGCTTTAACGGCCGTTATACTGGCTTTTGCTTATGAACGATTTGATGGATCTGTTATCGGCATTACGGCCGATCAGTTTGTTAATGTTGTGATTTTCCTTTCCGCTATTTTTCTTGTTATCTTTGGGCGATTGCGTTTAGGGCGGTTGATTGATTATATTCCAAAGCTTGTGATTTCTGGCTTTATGTGTGGGATTTCTCTCATTATATGGGATCTACAGTTTGATTTACTTTTTGGTTTGGGGCGCCCAGCCTTAGAGGGGCCTATGTCTTTGAATGTTGGTATTGCTATAGCTGCATTTCTCATTACTTGGTATGCTCCTTTATTCATACGTTCACTGCCGCAGGGGTTGCTTAGAAATCTGCCAGCAGCACTTATTGCGCTTGTATTGATTACATGTATTGTGCAGCTCTTCCGTGTTCCTGTAGAAACATTGGCATTCGATAATCCCATATCGTCTTATGAATCTTTCAAAACTTATATTGCAGGTCAAATCCCAAGCCATATCAATATGAGTATCTTGATGATGGCTTTGCCTCATGCCATTAAACTGGCTCTTCTTTGCGTGATTGATACCCTTCTAACATCACTGGTTGTGGATCGTATGCGCGGTACGAAGACAAAACGCTCTCAAGAGCTTTACGCTCAAGGTGGTTCTATGGCTCTCGTTTCTCTTTTTGGTGGTGTGCCTGGTGCTCAAAGTACTGTGCCAGCGATTTTGAATATTAAAGAGGGGGGCAGCATGCGTTTGGCTGGTGTTTCTGCTGGTATTTTAATTGTATTGCAGATTTTCTTGCTTGGCCCTTTCCTCTCTTATATTCCGACAGCGGTTTTTGCCGGTATTTTGATCAAGGTTGGTTACGATGTTTTTGATATTAAGCCAATACTTGCCTATATGAGAACCTTGCGTCGCCATTGGCAAAATCGCCAGACATATATATTGCGTCACCGTGAAATGACAGTTGTTATGGGGACAGCACTGACAACATTGTTTGTCGATATTATTGTTGCTGTGGCTATATTTTCCCTAGGCCAGATGTTTGTGAACCGTTGGGGTTTCAAATCTTTTGGTTCAATAAGAGATATTGTTCCATCATAAAAAAAGGACGGTTCTTTTTCCCGTCCTTTTCAATACAGCTGTTTTGCAGCTAGGAAACTTTAAATTCTTTTAGGCTCTGGCACCCGGGCCTTGTAAAGGCTGTAAGTAAAAGATGTTTGGTGTTTCTTCATGTTGTTCAACAATGGCCCTCAGTGGTTGACGCCCACGTTCACCAATTTGGAGAAGGCTACGCTTAATACCTTTTGTATCAGCCACTGGAGAAGGTCCTTTAATCGCTAGATACGGTACTGTTAGATCATCTTCGTTTTGCATGAAGATAATTTGCAAATGCTTTTTCTTCATGAATTGTTGGCCAACAGTGTCATTTGTATTGGCTATCACATGATTTGTTCCATCGATGGTAATCATAGTGATATCAAGACCACTGGCTCTGGCTTCTTCAAGCAAATCATTACTTACAGATGTTAGATCACGGGCTAGTTGGTAGCAAAGATCACTGCTGATCTTTAAAAGCCGTCCAATGCGTTGGTCACTATCAAAATGCGGTTGCTCTCTCACGATACTTTCCTTTCTTCGGCTATCGTTCTCATCATGTCGGACATATCGCAAAGATTGCTCGCTAAAAGGTTGCGTTGACTCTCATAGAAAGCCGGATCACGCTCAAGTAACTCTGTATAATCAGAGCCCATATCTTCTGTAATGGTTCGTCCCATACGCTTTAACGCGATTTTATAAGGATCGTTATCACCCATACGTTCTGATACAGCATTCAACGTATGTCCGAAAACGATAAGCGCACGGTGAGGAGGAAGTTTATCAATGCACATCGCGAAGGCATCATACTGTTGGTCAGTGACAGGTTCGCGAGCGCTTAATATGCTTTGTAACGCTAGAATAGCGTCTTTCTCAATTTGATCTAATTCATTACGTGAACTGATCATGCACACCTCACACACTTTTTCATTTTCTTAACTGACGGATATTGTGGTCTCTTCCTTCTAAAAAGTGATTCCCACTACCGTTCACACACATTATTTTTTTATCCTGATTCACTTAAAGAAATATTACGGCGGTGTGGCAAAAAGGCACGATCACATAAGTGTATGTTTTAAAACGGAAAAAATGCCTGAGAGTGTAAAGATAGAGTAAATATCTAAAACTATAGATAGTTTCACATAAAGAATCACAACAGAATCAACTCAAATAAGAATCATCATTTATGATCGACTTGATGGATAGAAGTATGCTACCACAAGTGAAGGGGAGAAGCGGAGTTTTCAATGATTGTCAACGCACATACTGTGGCTTTTCAGGGCATAGAAGTTATTCCTGTCGAAGTGCAAGCCCAAATTTCTTCAGGTCTACCCTCCTTTCAGATTGTTGGTTTACCAGATAAAGCTGTAAGTGAGGCCAGAGAACGCGTCAAAGGTGCTTTGCAGGCTATTGGCTTGGCTTTACCGCCTAAGCGTGTTGTGATCAATATGGCCCCTGCAGATGTGGCAAAAGAGGGCTCTCATTTTGATCTTCCGATTGCTGTTGCGCTTTTAGGTGCTATGGAGGTTATTCCCAAAGATTTTATTGATAGCCATCTGCTTATGGGTGAGCTGGGTCTAGATGGTAAGCTACGCACGGTGGCGGGTGTGTTGCCCTCAACGATGTTTGCCTATGATAATGATAATGGCATGGTTTGCCCCGCAGATAGCGCGCAAGAGGCGGCTTGGGTTGAGGGTGCGGATATCATCGCAACGCCTTCCTTATTGGCCCTGATCAATCATATCAAAGGCACGCAAGTGATTGCACCACCGAGCATGGATGCTGAGGATAGTGTCAATGATAATCAAATGATTGGTGATCTCAGTGATATTAAGGGTCAAGAGACAGCCAAACGTGCATTAGAAATTGCCGCTGCTGGTGGGCACAACATGCTGATGTCTGGGCCGCCGGGTTCGGGGAAATCAATGTTGGCCTCAAGATTGCCATCCATTTTACCAAATCTAGAGGCCAAAGAAGCGCTCGAGGTCTCAACCATCCATTCCATTTCAGGTTTGTTGAAAGATGGGAAGGTTCTCAAAAAACGCCCTTACCGTGCACCTCATCACTCGGCAAGCCTACCAGCCTTGGTCGGTGGTGGTCATCGCGCACAACCAGGGGAAATTTCCCTGGCGCATAATGGCGTTTTGTTTCTCGATGAGCTGCCAGAGTTTTCTCGCTCGACTTTAGAGGCTTTGCGACAGCCCTTAGAAGAGGGTGAAGCTTTGATCGCGCGTGTGAATTATCATGTCTCCTATCCTGCTGACTTTCAATTGATCGCTGCAATGAACCCTTGTAAATGTGGTTATCTTGGTGACAGCGATCGTACGTGTCACCGTGCACCTAAATGCGCAACGGAATATCAGTCACGTCTATCTGGCCCCTTGCTGGACCGAATTGATTTATTTGTTGATGTCCCACCGGTCTCTATTGACGATCTAGACGTTATGGATGGCGGTGAGCCATCAACTGTGGTTCTCAAACGTGTTGAGAAAGCACGCGATAGACAAATCCAGAGACAGGGTTATCTGAATTGCATGATCCCCGCTCAAGATATCCAGGATCTTGTCAAAACAGCCGATGGTGTTTTAGATGTGCTCAAACAGGCGGCAAAAACCTTAAAGCTATCTGCTAGAGCCTATCACCGCGTATTGCGCTTATCACGCACGATTGCGGATCTTGAAGCCTCGGAATATGTTGAAAAGCCGCACATTATTGAGGCTCTATCTTTCCGTAGACAACAGCAATAGAAATATTTTAGATCATTTTCCCTCTGTTGCTTGGCGACGAATTTATGTATACTCATATTCTTATCAACAAAAGTACCAGAAGAATTACCGTATGATTGGTTTAGTTATTGTCACACATTCACGTCTGTCTGAGGAAATGCTGAATGTTGTGCAGCACGTCTTGGGTCCGGTGGATAATCAGACCGCAACAGTATCCATCGGTCCCAACCTTGCTTTTGATGACGGTGTAGAGAGTATTTGCCAGGCGATAAAGACCTGTAATGAAAGTCACGGTGTGATTGTTATCACAGATCTTTATGGCTCCACACCTTATAATATGGCCCATAAAGCTTGCTCTGAGATGGGGGCATCTTTGGTGAGTGGTGCGAACATTCCTTTGCTGATTAAGCTCTTCTCGTTACGTGAAGAAGGGGACATGGAGAGTGTCCTTCACCAAGCCGTTGCTGCTGGTGGGCAATATATACGTATTTCTTAGCCCATTTGCTTCAGAAAAATTTGCTTTTTTACAATAAGTTGTGTCATAAATACGCGAAAAGACAGATATGAGAACACAATCCATAGAAGCGCGTTGGCGCTTGGTCAATGAAAAGGGGCTCCATGCTCGTGTCGCAGCACAAATTGCGCGGAGTGTAGGGGCATATGAATGTAACGTTTTTATGGCCAACATAGAAGAAGAGTTTGTGCCCGCCGATGATGTTCTTGAATTGTTGGCCTTAGGTGCACTTCACGGACAAGAAATTGTGGTCAAGGCTGAGGGTTCTCAGGCGCAATCTGTTATGGAAGAGTTAGAAGGTTTATTTAAAACAGGTTTTGGGGAACTTGAATAGTAGTAAAGATGCGGAATACCCAAGTCATAAAAAATAAAGATACACGACAGCCGGATACAAAGCGTTTTCCGGCCATGTTTCTTTCTGATGGTTCTGCTGTCGGTAGTGGCTATGTTTTAGGTGCATTGGACCGTGTGGATGTGGATACAGTCAGTAGTCAGACACAGGCAATGAGCGCTGATCCAGCCAGAGAACTGAAACGCTTTGAGGCAGCAATCAGAAAGGTTGGTGATTACTTTGAACGCTCACAATCAAAGATACAGGTTTTGCCACGTGTAGCATCCGAAGATATCTCACTTTTACTTGAAGCCCATCTTTCAATCTTGAATAACTCACAATTTATACGTGATGCGCGCTCTTTCATTAAAGATCAGAATATCAGTGCCGATGTCTCGATTAATATGGCACTTGATATCCAAAAACAGCGCTTTGAAAAAATTGAAGATAGCTACTTGGCGGCCCGCATTACCGAAGTCGTTGATGTGGCTCAACATCTTTTACGCCATTTGAGTGGGGACACAGTTGTCTCAAGCCTTCAGCAATTGCCAAAAGGCTCAATTGTCATTTGCCAATCCATCACTTTGAGTGATTTGGTGCATATGGACCCTAATG
>CAXRKA010000173.1:0-3325 GCA_964231155.1 Alphaproteobacteria bacterium
GCTTACCCATGTATGCTTCTCTTAGCTATGCTTCAGAAGAAGCCGATATTGAAAGAAAGCTTGAAGCGATTGATTATAAAATGCGCTCAGCATCTCAAGAAAAATTTCAGCTTGCGACACAAACACAATCGATCAAAAAGCGTCTTGGCTCACTCAGAGAAAGGCTTATTGAACAAAGCCGTAAAGTACAACGCTATCAAAGAAACATGACTGTATTGAATGATCGTATATCACAGATTGAGTTTGAAATTTCTGATCTTTCACAAACGCTGAACGATCAAAGGAATACGATGTCGTCCATGATTTTAACAGCGCAGCGCCTTAGTCGTGTTCCACCACAAGCTCTTCTTATCCGCCCTGATCGCCCTTTAAATATTGCGCGCACGGGGCTTTTGATCAAAACAACCTTGCCTAGCATCCAAGAACAAAGCACTGAACTATCTGAGCAAATCGCAAAAATGCGCGAGCTTGATGTTGAACTAAGAACAAAACGCAGTGAATTAGAAACAACACATGCCGAACTGGACAAAGAACAGGCTGTTCTTGAAAAACAAATTACACAACGCAAAGCCCTTCTAGAAAAAACGCAATACGCACAAAAGCAAAAATCAGAAGAGTTAAAAGAGCTTGCTAAAACATCTCAAAATCTCAAATCACTTCTTGATAACTTAGCGCAACAACCTGTCCCTTCCACTAAACCCAGTATTTGGTCAAAGGTTCTGTTTTTTGGCTCAGGTGGAAAAGGCCAATTCGTCATGCCCGTTTTGGGCAACATAACCAAGACCTATAGTCGTGATCATCGAGGGATCACAATTGATGCTTTACGTGGCGGTGTAGCTGTTGCTCCCGCAGATGGTGTCATCCTTTTTGCTGCATCCTTTAGACAATATAAGCTACTTGTGATTATCCAACACCCGACTGGGCACCACTCTCTCATTGGTGGATTGGATGAAGTTTATGTCTCACCTAAAACACAAATATTGGCTGGTGAACCTATTGGTAAATTAAAATCTGGAACTGATAAAAAAGTCAGCCTATACTTCGAGCTAAGACGAGATGGTGAGCCCATTGATCCACTCTCCATAATTAAAAGTTAATCTATGTCTGTGGAGCACAAACGCTAATGACAAAAATAAAAAAACGTACCCCTTATCCCATGAAAATACTCACTTTTATCTTATCTTTTGGAATGATCGTTTCTGTATTGCCGACTGTTATTCAAGCACAAGAAACGGTTATTGAGCGTTTGGATGGCCAAATTAATGACGATAATATTACGGAAGAGACATATCGTTACCTCAATTTATTTGGCGATGTCTTTGAGCGTGTACGCAATCAGTATGTTGATGAAACACCTGATCAAGATCTCATAGAAAAAGCCATCAATGGGATGCTTACATCTCTCGACCCACACTCTTCATTTTTAAATGAAGATGATTTCACAAACATGCGCGTACAAACCAAAGGTGAGTTTGGTGGCTTGGGGATTGAGGTCACAATGGACAACGGTCTTGTTAAAGTCGTTGCACCGATTGAAGACACGCCCGCCGACCGTGCCGGCCTAGAGTCTGGTGACTTGATCGTACGCATTGACGGTGAAGAAGTTATGGGCTTAAGCCTGTCTGAAGCCGTTGATAAAATGCGTGGTCCTGTTGGAAGTGATATCATTGTAACAGTTATCCGCGCCAATGTTTCAGAGCCATTTGATGTTGAGATCACTAGAGATACAATCAAGATTCAATCCGTGAAACATGATGTGAAACATGGCGATGTTGGATACTTGCGTATCACAACATTCAATCAACAGGTGCGTGATGGTCTTAACAAAGCCATTAAAGACATCAAAAAGCAAACCAAAGGCAAGCTAAAAGGCTTTGTCTTAGATCTACGTAACAACCCTGGCGGCCTTTTAGATCAAGCGATCTACGTCTCCGACACATTTTTAGATCGTGGTGAGATTGTCTCGACACGCGGCCGTGAAAAAGATGATATTCAGCGCGTTAATGCATCCAAAGGTGACATGATTGATGGTATGCCTCTTGTTGTCTTGATCAACGGTGGTTCCGCATCCGCATCTGAAATTGTGGCCGGTGCCCTACAAGACCACCACCGTGCAATTGTTCTTGGAACCAAATCATTTGGTAAAGGGTCTGTCCAAACTGTTATTTCACTGCCCGGTTATGGTGCGATACGCCTTACAACAGCGCGCTACTACACACCATCTGGACGCTCTATTCAGGCCGAAGGTATTGAGCCTGACATTATTGTAGAACGTGCCAAAATCGAAGAAGTTGAAGATGGCTATGAGCGTGCACGTGAAGCTGACCTTCAGGGCGCACTAGACAAAGGTGAGAATGATGAAGGCATTTCTCAGAAACTCATTGATCGCTTTACAAAATCAGACGACCAGAAAGAAGACAAAGAAGATGAAGATGACTATCAACTTCTACGTGCGATTGATCTTGTTCGTGGTATTTCCCAATTCCAATCTTATGTCCGCCCTCAGGATGAGCCCATTGCTCAAAATGACAAAACAATAGACGAGAGGTAAAGCTCCCAAAATGCGCAAACCATCAAAAACCAGCATTAAATCATTCCTTATCGGCCTTCTCGCCGGTGCCGTGGTCTTTGCCGGCATTATGGTCGCGCTCTCTTTTGATTTTGGTCTCGTACCAGACCCTGAAGTGACTTACCCAACAGAGGTAATCAAAGTGACGAAGCTTCAAGGTTATGTAGAAACTGTTAGCCGTGAAGAAGAACGTTTGGTGGTTCCGCCAGAGGAAACCATTGTAGAAGCGGATGAAATCGTCGTCAAAAGAGAAGATGCAGATACTGTACAACCTGAAGAAATAGAAAGCACTGAGACGGAAGCAGAATTAGTCACTGAAGCCGAAACCGTTCAAGACACAGCTGAAATTGAAAAAGATGTTCCTGTCGGTGGCACTGTTGTTGAGCCACCACGCGTGAGCTCTGCACAATCATCTTTGAGCGAAGATGTGAATGAGATCAAGGACAAGCTTGAAAAAACGACAACAAATGTTGTGAAGAGCGTTACTGATCGTTTGCTCAAACCTTCAGATGGCACGCCCAAGATTAGTATTGTTATCGAGAACATGGGCCTTTCAAGGGAAGCAACAACAAGTGCGATCCAGTTGCCCGCTGGTGTATCTTTGATATTTGTACCCTATGCTCAAGATGTGAACACCTGGACACAAAAAGCCAAAGCAGCTGGGCATGAATATTTTATGTCTCTACCCATGGAACCTAAGACATTCCCTGAGGATGATCCAGGCCCCAATGCCCTACTTCGCAGCCTACCAGACCA
>CAXRKA010000174.1:0-11180 GCA_964231155.1 Alphaproteobacteria bacterium
AACTATTGTGTTGTGGCGGGGTTTTAAGTACGCACAAGAAAACCAAACGGTCTTGCCCCACGGGGGGAGTTTAGATCCAGCATATTCTTGAATGATATTGCAGCATAACAAAACCCCCGCTTATGGCGGGGGTTTTTGATAAGCTAAATATTCAATGATTCTGATTTTATTTTTTCAGCCTTATAGAGTTCCTGCTTTTTATTGAATAGCTCTTGAAACAACCTTATCCCTGGTTCTGTTTGAATTCTTTCTTCTGCATAGGGCCAAAAGTTTTCCAAAGCTGGTCGTTTATCTTCGTATAACTCTGCATACTCTAAAGCTTGCATGACACAGTCTAGCTGATCGGCGTCATTACAGAGTTTGGCTCTTAAAGTTTTCTTCTCTTGAAACTCTATGAAAATTTCTAAGAATTCTGGATTACCACTGAGTTCTGCTAGCTCTGCAGCTGCTTGCCGTTCTAGAGCTTCTTTCTTTTCCTGACTGATTTCGCAGTCGGGTGTAATATCTCCGGTTCTTACTTCCACCAGGTCATGCACCATCATCATAAAGGCACAAGCAACAGGGTCTTCTCCCAACTCCTGAGCTAAATCATAGGCTATAAATTGCGACCGATACATATGTCCTGCAACAGTTTCTGGGTTGTCTATACCTCTTTTAACCCAGCCTGTTCGGTATAAGGATTTTAGACGCCCAACTTCTCTGTAAAAAGTGAATATATTTTTCATATAATATTTTCATGTTGTAGGAAGTTTTAAATCAAGCAAATTCTCGAATTATATTACAGCACAATAAAACTCACCTCATTTATAATGGGATCCTATCATTATATAAAATCAATTAAAAGAGATTTTTGAAAAAGCCTTTGACTTTATCAGTGGCTTCTTTCGCTTTGTCTAGAGCTTGGTCTTGAGCCGAGGGAGCATCTTCTGTTTCAGCAACAGGTGTTTCTGTAACATCTTCAACAGCTAGCTCTTCGGCTTCTATCTCTATAGTCTCAATCTCAGTGTCTACATCAGCATCGATAATATCAGCTGTATCAGTGATTGCTGCATCTATAGCGTCAGATGTTTCTTGAATAGCATCTGTTGCTTGCGTTTCAATAGACGCAGCTTCTTCAGCTTTAGCTTGAGACGCTTCAATGGTTTCTTTAATCGTTTCATGTGTTTGTTCAATCTTCTCTTGATAAGCCTTTTCAATCGCTTGGCGGCGCTCAGTACGGACAGTGGCTTTTTCTTGATATTCTTTCATTTTAGCAGCATCGATTTTGTCAATGGCTTGCTGTCTGTACTCAATAAAAGGTGGGCGGCTATCAACGGGCAAAGCTTTCCATTCCAATAAAATATTGCGACGATCAACAGAATTTAAATCACGCCACTGAACAGAGATTTGAGGAGTGGCTTTTTTTTGAGCGGTGACCGCAGGAACGGTTGGAGTAACTGGTGCAGTCGTTGTCGGTGCTGTGACTTCAGCCACTGGAGCTATTGTTGTCAAGTTTGCATCGTCTTGTGCCCATGACGGTGTTGCGAGTATTGTTCCAAGAACAGCAGCTGTTATAGATAAAGCACGGAATAATGTCATAGTTTAACCTCTCAATATCGAAGTTTTGGTAGCCCCGGCCGGACTTGAACCGGCACGTCACAAAGACACACGATTTTAAGTCGTGAGCGTCTACCAATTCCGCCACGGGGCCTCAGTAGCTTTTACATCATATCATCACCGCGCATAAAACAAAGACCTTTCTTAACATTTTTTTCTTCATTTTTTGCTTTATTGGATACTCCCAAGGATAAAGATAAAAGGATAAGGTAAGCCATGGCTGTCCAGATGATACACCCCTATGTTTTAGAATTAATCAGCTCAAGGATGATGCATGATGTCATTTCTCCATTAGGCGCTATTAACAATGGTATGGAGTTGATTGAAGAATTGGGCGTGCAGTCTGGCGATGACGAAGCTTTGGACCTTGTCAAAAAAAGCGCTATTCAAGCCAATCGACGCGTTAAGCTATTTCGCTATATATATGGCGCTGCGGGGAGTAAGAAGAATATTGATGCCATCGATATGAGACAAACTGTATTCAGCTATTTTGAGGGTGCACGAGCGGTTCTTGAGTGGAGTGAGTCAGCTTTTGATTTAAACCAAGATTTAAAACAAGGGTCATTGAAAGTCTTATTGTGTCTCATTGTGCTGGGTGGAGAAATGATTACAAAGTCCGGCCTTATCAAAGTTTCTAGCAATGGAATGATGCCCCCTGAAATCCAACTTGATGTCTCTGGTGAAGGCTCTGGATTTAGAGAAGGTATGCATGCTGCCCTTGAAGGTACCGTAGAGCCTGAAGATTTAGATGCACGTATCGTGCATGCGTATTTCACTGGTGTAATGGCGCGCTATTATGGTCTAAAAATTGACATTAAAAAGCCGGAAGAGAACCATGTTTCCTTTGTTTTAACGGCAGCTTAAATCAGAGTTTCTTAACCCAGACCTTGCCCTGGATATTCTTTTGCACTATGTTATAATATAGATAAATAGAATTGGCCGTTCTCTCTGGCAAAAATGAGAGACGGTTTTTTTATGTACAGATTGTTGTCGAGATAAAAATAAAAAGGAGACAACCCTATGAACGCACTGATTATGCCTAAAGCAATCGCTGTTTGGCTCATTGATAATACAGCTCTAACCTTCAAGCAGATTGCAGATTTTACAGACCTGCATCACTTAGAAGTTCAAGCTATTGCTGATGGAGATGTTGCTGGAAATATTGTAGGAACCAATCCGGTTCTTAAAGGTGTCTTGCAACAAGAAGAACTAGATAAAGCAGAAAAAGATTCAGACTATTTGATGAAGAAATCAAACAGTGATGTGCCACAGCCTAAAAGACGTGGCGCTGGACCTAAATATACGCCGGTCACAAAACGCGCCGATAAGCCAGATGGTATTGCCTACTTGATCAAGAATTATCCAGATTTTACCGATGCTATGATTATCAAGCTCATTGGTACAACACGTAATACCATTGGTAAAATCCGTGATCGTTCACATCCTAGAATGTCAAGTATCAAGCCACGCGATCCAGTTGCGCTTGGCCTATGCAAGCGTAGTGAGATGGATAAGATGATTGAAAAGGCCAAAGCCAAAGCAGCGCGTGCAGCCAAGAAAGCATCTAAAGCAGGAGCAAAAGCTGAAGAGCCAGAAATTTCAGAAGAAGAAAAGAAAACTGTCGAAGCGTAAAATCACGTATTGCTTTTATATCTTTATATTTTATAAACTGATACACATATAAACTATTTCGTAATGTTGGGTAACAACGAGAGAATTTTTGAACTAACTCTAAAACCAAAGGATACAACCATGAAAAAACTATTATCATTAGCTGCTGTAGCTGCTGTTGGTTTAAGCATGAGCGCCTGCTCAGGCTCAAGCGCAGACAACACAATCTACGTTGAAGATTGGGGTTCCACAGCTGAGCAGAGCTATAACTCTACAAGTCGTGTAAAATCTTCAGTACGTGCGAAACGTGCAGAGCGCCTTTACAACAGATCACTACGCAAGTAGAACTGTAGCAAAAAGAATTTAAAACACCGTGCTTTTGCACGGTGTTTTTTTATGTGATTCATTGTCTAATCGGTTTAATCTAGAACCATGCGCTATGTTCTGATTTTTATATTGTTGTTCTGTTTCACAGATGTGTCTTTGGCTGTTGCTCAGCAAGACGTATTGCAAACACAGGAGCAACAAGTGAGTTTAGCGCCGGAAATTCCTTTTAGCGTGAAAGCGCGTGCAGTGGTGGCTATACGAAAGCGTCAAGGTGTCTTGGCTGCTAACTTTGAACAGCAAGATTATTTTGTGTCTTTATCTTTAACTTTGGCGCGCGGCATAACACAAGATACTGCGAAAGAATTGATGCAAGAATATTATGGTATAGTGAAGAACAATCTTGTGCCTTACGGTGATATGATCCAACGTTTTAGCTTTGGCCTGAACGCGAGTGACAGCAAAGGGCAAACGATTGTATCGGGTCTTAAGCCTTATGACATAGATACGTTGATTTGGTCGGATGATGAGTCTTTCAAAGACCTTGTTGTTGATCAGGAAGCAGATCAAGAAACAGACGCATCACCTTCACAGCCCCCTCAATCCAAAACAATTGATCCATTGGATATGATGGATTTTCCACCAGAAAAGTTAAAAGAGAAATATCGCTTAAGTAACTAGCTGCGGGGATGCCATTTTTCTAAGGCATGATGTAAATCCTCAATATCAAGAGCGGTATATTTTTGTGTCGTTGACAAAGAGGCATGACCCAAGAGTTCTTGAATCTGGCGTAACCCACCACCACTTTTTAAAATATGTGTCGCAAAGCTGTGACGCAAAGCGTGTGGTGTTGCTGTTCCGGGTAAATTGAGACGTTTTCTCAAATTTCTAATCAGTTGCTGTATTATCCCTGGATTGAGGCGTTTGCCACGACGGCCATAGAAGAGTGGTGATTTCTTGCTTTGTCCATAAGGGCAGGTGCTCTTGTATTTTATTACACTGTCTGTCACAGAAGGCATAAGCGGGACTAGACGCTGTTTATCGCCTTTACCTGTAATGATAAGCTCATCTTGACTGTCTTTAATATCTGACCAATTGAGAGACAGTGCTTCATCAATACGAAGACCGGCACCATAGAGAAGCATAAGGATGGCCACATTTCGATCGCCGACCCAGTCTTGATTCTCATTCTTGGCTTCTTTCAGTATGTCAAAGGTTTGCTCGGCTGTGAGGGCTTTGGGCAGGTCTTGACCAATCTTAGGCATGCGAAAAAGATTGATGGCGGGGTTATGAAGAATGCCCTGTTTATCAAGCCATTTGTAAAAGTGTTTCACCGAAGAAATACAACGTGCTCTTGTCCGAGGTGAGGCATCGTCACGCATCGCACGTTTGGCGATCCATGAACGAAAGTCAGTTATTTTAACTTCACTTAAGGCGCTCAAGTTGACTTTTTGACCATGGTGGTCGGCATAAAATTGAAAAAAGTTCAAGACATCAATCTGGTAAGCGCGCACCGTATGTTTCGATAACTTCTTTACATTGGTGAGCTGATTAAGCCAATTGAGGTATGTTTCTTCAAGGTCAGGTTCCATTATCATACTTGTTAATTTACACAAAAAAGATTCATATGCTATTAATACCAGCATGAATAAACAATTTTATATATCTGACTTTGATTATGATTTGCCGGATCATAGAATAGCCAAACATCCAGTCAATCCACGCGATCACTCAAAGCTTCTATTTTGGAACAGTGGCGAGGTCTCTCACCACCAGTTTTTTGATTTGCCGAGTATTATGCCAGACAATGCTCTTCTGGTTTATAACAACACAAAAGTCATACCGGCACGGCTGATTGGCCAAACAGAAACAGGCGCAACAATTGAAGTATTTCTAACAGAAGCGCTTGAGCCCATCGACATTCAGCAAAATATGCAAGCGAAGTCTCGCGTTGTTTGGCAAAGCATGGTAGGTAATAAGCGTCGTTGGAATACAGATAAAACAGTGACGATTGATCGAGGCCAAGGCTTAAAGTTTTCTGTGACTTGGCATGATAGAGATCAAAATCAAGTGGAGATCACATGGTCAGATGACTTGATATTTTCTCAAGCGATTGAACAGGCCGGTCGTATACCGCTGCCACCCTATATTAAACGCGATGTAGAAAATGAAGATAAAAACCGTTACCAGACGGTTTATGCAGAACATGAAGGTGCCGTGGCTGCGCCAACAGCGGGCCTTCACTTTACGGATGAGGTTATGTCGCGTTTGCAAGATAAGGGCATTAAGCTGGCACAAACAACATTGCACGTTGGCGCAGGGACTTTTATGCCGTTGACGGCAGAGAATGTAGCTGAGCACAATATGCATGCAGAACGTTTTGTCCTTGATCTTGATTTGGTCAAGGCTTTGATTGATCACGATGGACCTGTTATTGCTGTGGGCACTACATCATTGCGTGTCCTTGAAAGTCTCTATTGGTTTGGTGTGTCTATAAAAAAAGGCAAGATATTGGATTGTATACCTCAGCTTATGCCCTATGAAGACGGTGCAGAAGATATAGATTACAAAATAGCTTTAGGTTATTTAAGTGAAGGGCTTCAGCAATCATGTATCAAAGAAACAGCCATAATGATTATGCCAGGCTATACAATGAAATCTGTGAAAGGTTTAATTACCAACTTTCACCAACCCAAAAGTACGCTTGTTATGTTGATTGCAACATTGATGGGAGAACAGTGGCGTGAAGTCTATCAAGCTGCACTCGATAATGACTATCGCTTTTTGAGTTATGGCGATTCTAATTTTTATTGGGGCTTTTGAATTAAGGCAGCTGTAGCCAGTGTCGGATCATGCGCTCAATCACATCAGCAAGAAAACCAATGAGTTCACGGCCTTGGCCGGGGTTGAACATCTCTGGATTACGCGAGCCAAAAGCAATCATGGCATTGGGGCTAATCGAAGAAATATCCAGAGCTTGGAGAGCTTGAGAGCGGACCATGCCAGCCATTGATCCGTAGATAATTTCATGGCCAACACAATCACTTTCAAGAAGACTAGTTTTGCCGTTCATAAAGTGTTGAACCACACCATCATCAACGAGGCGAATACCATTAATATCAATTTTAGACATGGCTGTATCGCGTGCCTCAATCACGATGGTAATCGCGTCAACATCCAATATGACGGCTAGCTCTGTAATAATAAGATCTATGAATTCTTCAAAAGAGCGTGCATCAAGAAGGCGAACAATCGCTGTATTGATGCGCGTTTGAACATTCATGTTCGCGCGCGTGTTCTCAATAATAGCGCTATTGCGCGCTTCAATTTTCTTTTTGTCTTCTTTTATTCTTTGCATCATAAAGGCTTGGAAGTCGACAACTTCGGTGTCTTTATCTGCTTTTGGGGGTGACATATGGTCAAGCAACTCAGGGTGCTTGATAAAGAAATCCGGATGATCTTTAAGATACTGGATGACGTCTTTTTTTATTGTGCTCATTACAATATAGATTGTCCGGTTGATGCCCAATCCGCAACAAAGCCTTCAAGGCCTTTGTCTGTGAGTGGATGTTGGAACAGTTGTTTAATAACTTTAGGAGGTAGCGTGGCAACATCAGCGCCCATAATAGCTGATTGTACGAGGTGTTGAGGATGACGAATAGATGCAACCAGTACCTTTGTTTCAAATTCGTATTGATCATAGATGGTGATGATATCCTCGATCAGTTGCATGCCATCAAAAGAGATGTCATCTAATCGACCAACAAACGGTGATATGAAAGTTGCTCCAGCTTTAGCGGCAAGGAGGGCTTGTGAGGATGAGAAACACAAAGTGACATTGGTCATTATACCATTATCGCTCAGGTTCTTACATACCTTTAGCCCATCCATAGTCAAAGGTAATTTGACAGCAATATTGTCAGCGATACCAGCAAGCTTATCCGCTTCTTTTTGCATCGTCTCATAATCTGTTGCCGCAACTTCAGCAGAGACCGGGCCATCAATGATTTTTGTGATTTCTGTGATCAGCTCAATAAAGTTTTGCCCTGTTTTGGCCACTAGAGATGGATTGGTTGTTACACCGTCTAAAAGTCCAGTATCAGCTAGATCTTTGATCTCATTAATGTCTGCAGTATCGACGAAGAATTCCATGGATTAACCTTTGTTTGCGTTTTTAAGATGTGATGTTGTATCGTGACATGCCATCTCATAATATATCTTTATCGCATCGTAGCATGAGTGTTGCCAAAAATAAAAGATGAGAAAGACAATAATACGCAATGTGCCCCAATTTATTTGAACAGCATAATCGTGCCATACCTGTTTTGCCATTACGCCCGGTTGATCGTGTGTATCACTATGCTGTGCCCGATGATATGCAGATCCGTGCCGGTGATATTGTGTCTGTGCCTTTGGGCGGTGGTTATGCACTGGGTATTGTATGGGGTGATGAAATTGATGCAGATGAACTGGATTACAACCTTAAGTCCATCCAAGCTGTAACCGATCATGCGCATATTCCAGGGCGTTTGAGAGAGCTTATTGAATGGACGGCAAGCTACACGATGGCTTCAATAGGTATGGTGGCTAAAATGGCTATGCCGATTTCTTCTATTTTTCAGCAAGAACAATTGGTCACACTCTATAAGCCAACTAAGGATGCTTTGAGTGCAAAGGGACTAACGACTAAACGCCAGTCTGTGCTTCAACATCTAGAGAAAACAGGTCCAGCAACAGCGCCTGAAATTTCTGATGTTGTCGGTGTGAGTGCGTCTATGGTCTATAGCATGGAAAAGGCTGGTTTACTTCAGCCGGTCTCTCGTGATGAGCGTTTCAAGGTCAAGGACTATAACATTGATTTGCCAAAGTTGAACGCTGATCAAGAGCGTGCAGCTCAACGTCTTGTTCAAAATGTCAAAGATCAAAGCTTTCAAGTGTCTTTGTTGGATGGTGTGACGGGTTCAGGAAAAACGGAAGTTTATTTCTATGCTATTCAAGAAGCGATTGAGCGTGGTGATCAAGCATTGATTATGGTGCCTGAAATTGCCCTGACACAGCAATTTACAAAGCGCTTTCAAGATCGTTTTGAAGGCAAGCCATGTTTCTGGCACTCGAATATGTCCGTCAATGATCGTAAGCGTGCCTATAAGGATATAGCCTCCGGGCGTGCCCGTGTTATCGTGGGCGCACGTTCGGCACTCTTTTTGCCATTTAAGTCTCTATCGTTGATCATTGTTGATGAGGAACATGATCACAGCTATAAGCAGGAAGACAAGGTGATCTATCAAGGCCGAGATATTGCTGTTAAGCGTGGCCATATTGAGAATTGTCCAGTTGTTCTTGTTTCCGCAACACCGTCACTCGAAACACATGTAAATTGTATGCAAGACCGCTATGAGCGTTTGAGGTTGCCCGATCGCCATGCTGGGGCATTGATGCCTGATATGAAGGTGATTGATATGCGCCAAGAGAAAGTGTCCAAAACCTTTTTTATATCTCCAGCATTGCATGAAGCAATGCAGGAAACGTTGAACCGTGGTGAACAGGTTATGCTTTTTCTCAATCGCCGTGGTTATGCACCTTTGACATTATGCCGTAGCTGTGGTCACCGTATACAGTGCCCCAATTGTTCGGCTTGGCTCGTTGAGCATCGTGATAAGCGTAAACTCAAATGCCATCATTGTAGTTACACAGATTGGCGTCCTAAAACATGCCCAGAATGTGATGCTGAGGATAGCCTTGTGCCTATAGGGCCAGGTGTTGAACGTGTACGAGATGATGCCACAGTGCTATTCCCAGATCATAATATATTGGTTTTATCGAGTGATACCCATCAGGTGCAAAGCCAGTTGTTAGAGGCATTGGAGGATATACGCAATAAGAAAATAGATATCATTGTTGGGACACAGATTTTAGCTAAAGGGCACCATTTCCCTAACCTAACCTGTGTAGGGGTTATTGATGCAGATTTGGGATTAACGGGTGGCGACTTACGTGCTTCTGAAAGAACTTATCAGCTCCTTCATCAAGTGTCTGGGCGTGCGGGGCGTGCAGAAAAGAAGGGAACAGTCTATCTGCAGAGTTATCAACCAGAGCACCGCGTGATACAGGCTCTTATTGATCATGATCGAGATAAGTTCTTATATACCGAAGTTGTGGAGCGCCAAGAGGCAAAGATGCCGCCGTTTGGGCGTATGGCAGGTATTATTATCTCTTCTGAGAATGAGAAGAAGGCAGAGCAGCAGGCCAGGGCCTGTGTTGTACAAATTCCTCAGATCGATGGTGTCAGAATTTTGGGTCCCATCCAGGCACCGCTTTATAAGTTGAGAAAGAATTATAGATGGCGACTTTTGGTGATTACGGATAAAAAAATTAACTTACAAAAAGTGATAGAAATCTGGCTAGCCTCTGTGCAAACCATTAAAAACACTAGAATACAAGTTGATATTGATCCCTATACCTTTTTTTAGATTGAATTTTATTCAATTTAGATTGAATTTTATTCAAGTAATGTCTTGACACTATCCCTAGAATCATATATTTTCAAGGCCTAGGCTAAACAATAACAAGATTGTAAATACATTGGAGGTAAGTATGTCAGTGAAGAATAAAATAATACAATCAAAGCTATCAATAAATCGTAGCCTCAATCAGCTTTCGCATATCCAAGCGATGTTTCTGTTTTTAGAACCACGTGGAGATGCCATGGATGCTGATATGACAGACAATGTGGTGGATCTTATTTCTAAGATAAGACGTGAATTAAGAAAAACCGAAAATGAACTTAACGAGATCGCACAAGCGGCATAATCAGGTGAAACATTTTTTAGTCCTTCCAAGAGCCCCAAATGGGGCTCTTTTTTGTGGCTTGATTTAAATTAAACTTGTCAAACCTGTCAATTATGGTCATAAATAAAATATAAAAAAACATAAAGGATGTGCTATGCCTAATAATGCTATTGAAACAATTCTCGGTGCCGTTGTACTTGTAGCCACTGGGGGCTTCTTGGTTTTTGCTCTATCAACAGCAGATTTGAAAAAAGTTGATGGTTATGAGGTATCTGCAACTTTTAGTCAAGCAACAGGTATATCTCCTGGTGCAGATGTTCGCATTAGTGGTGTAAAGGTTGGTTCCGTGACTGATCTAGCTCTTGACGACATTACCTATTTAGCAAAGATTTCTATGTCTATTAAACCCAACATTGAATTGCCTAAAGATACTGTTGCTAAAATTGCCACAGAAGGTTTGTTTGGTGGCAAATATATGTCTTTAGAACCAGGCGGGTCAGAAGAATTGCTCGCTGATGGAGGAATTATCTATTATACACAGGGTTCGGTCAACCTTGAAGAGCTGATTGGTAAATTTATCTTTAGTGATGGCGAAGCCCGCGCATCAACAACAGCTTCAGCAGGTTCTATGGATGTTAATTACTAGCCAGAGTTTGACCTATGTTTAAGCCTAGATTTTGCCTCAGTTTTATCTTTGTTTTTTTTATGTTGGTTGCTACGGCGATGGCCGAGAGTGATGCGCCTCAAACGCTGCCAGATGACTCTATTATTCCAGTCGTTGACGTTGAGCCTGCGCGTATTCAAAACTTCTATGAAACCAATCAAGCTGTTTTGCAAACCTTAGATAAAGTCACGGGTCG